>CAMLED010000001.1 GCA_946479115.1 uncultured Candidatus Saccharibacteria bacterium
ATCAAGCAGTTCACGTTCATACAGCATCGGTGCCGAGTGAAACACATCCCACTCTTGGTCAGCCACAATCGGACCCTGGCCGTCAATTGGCTCACCAAAAACGTTAATAACGCGGCCAATAAAATTCTTACCAACCGGGATCATGATGTCGCGTGCCTCAATCACACACACCATGCCAATATGAAGTGGTGAGGGATCTAGTTTCATGACCACAACGTGATCTTCCAAAACTTGATGGACATAGCCGCGAGTATCATCCTGGAAACGAACCGTCGCGTGCACGTTAGTCGGCTGAAGCCCTCTGATGCTCACCATGAATGAATCAATACCAATAATTTCCCCGACAGGATTACCGGCGGCAACTAACTTTTCGTAGACCTTAGACGTTTCCACGCAGCGCCTCCAGTTCTTTGACGAGCACGTCGTGTTGGCCGGTCAGTAATGTCCGTAGGCTCAGGTCATGGATGTGGTTTGGGGTGCGCATATAGACACCCGCCACCAGTGACGGTTGCAGTCCAACTGAAATCACCGCTTGCGGATGGACAGATGTGCGTAGCCACTGCACAATCTGCTGCAGACTTTGTGGGTCAGACTGAACCGCAAATGTCATATGAATAACCGGTACTTTATCTTTCAGGATACGGAGCTGTTGCACCAAGGCGCTGCGGGCTTGTGAGCTATCAAACGTTAATTTGTTTTGCGTTAAAAAGGTGGCAAGCTGCTCAGAAACCGTTGGCCGATCCGCTTGTGGTGCCCCTGTCTTTGCCCGGACTGCCGCCGTAGTCAGATCACTATCTAGTTTTTCAACTTCGGACACCAGCCGTGATACATCAATCTTTGTCACTACACTGGGTGGCAAGATAAAATCAGCAGCTGTTTTCACTGGGGTCTCACTCATAATTTCATGTCATCCATGATTTCTTGCTTGTTCGTTTCCATCTGTTTAATGATCATCGGTAACTGTGCCTTCATATCGTATTGGTCACCTAGGGCGCCTAACAAATAATGCTCGATAACCTGAGCCATATTGCTTTCAAAAGCACCGACCAGCATGGCTTTTTGATCAGCAACACTCTGCTGCAGTGTTGCACTGAGCTGTTGATATTGTTGGCTCAAAGCCTGCGCACTGGCATTAAGCGTCTGTAGGGCTGCGTCTTGAGCATCCTTAGTAGCAGTGATCCGAGCTTCATTATCTTTAAATACCTTGACTAACAAAGCTGACTGGTCCGCAATCGTCTTTTCCAGTGTAGCGTTGAGCTGCTGTGATTGCTGCTGTGAGCTTTGTGCACTTGTCTGTAGTGACTGCAGTACCATTTCCTGGGCACCCTGGGTTTTGATCATGCGAGCTTTGTTTTCTTCGAACACCCCAATCATCATCGCCTCTTGGCTGGCCATCGATTGTTGCAAGGTGGTGGCTAGTTGCTGATATTTATCATGAAGGGTATGAGCATTACGATTCAAAGATTGAATTGCTTGGTCCTGGGCATCTTTGGTGACCTTGTCGTATTCTGCCAACCGCTCATCAAGCCGCTTTGTTAGTTCCTCATCAACATGTGCGATCGTGGCATCAAGCCGTTTGGTCATGTAGTCTTTAAGATCGTTATTTACAGTGACAATCGTGTCATCAAGATCTTGCTTAAAACGAACGGCACTTTCGCTAATAACCCGCTCGAAATACTCCTTGCCAGCCTTACGCAGCTCTTCACGGTAGTGGTCATCAAACATTTCATGGACAGTCTCAAGAACCTCGTCTGGTGGCGAGTGCTTTTTCGACTGATGTTTACCCTGGAACAATCCCATGTTTACCCCACCCTAATTTGCGTCATAGCTTTAATAGTAAATATACCGCAAATAGGCCAATAGTTAAAATCACGATACTGGTTAAAATCACTTCAAATAGGGCTCGGAAAATTGATTTCTTGGACATTGGATTACGTCCAATCGAGATCATACCGTTACGTATACCCGAATACAGCACGGCGATGGCCGCAATTAAACTGATGGCAGTAATACCTAGACTGAGATACATGCGAATTGGGCTGACTTCTTTTTCTGCAATCGCCTGACCAACTCGTTCAAGCACTTCTGGCAGTTTCGTTTTAGTACTTTTCTCATTTGGATTCCGACGGATATCGATCGTCACTGGAATCGAACCGAGTGTCACAGTTTTAGTTGTCTTGCCAGAGGTGTCTTTCAAGCTGGTCGTGCCGAGTGTGACACCCTTGCCGTCAAATGATCCACCTGCACGGCCAAATACCGTTTTCTCTGCATCGGCTTTCATGGCCACGCCGTTAATTGATGAAAGCGTCACGTAGTCACCAGCAGCAATCGCACCAGCCTGAGTACTGACGAGGACGTTGTACGTTCCAGATACAGCCACAAATGTTTCATTTTCACGTCCTTCATTTGAGAGTGTTAGTGGTTGCTGACTGCGGTCTACAGTCACGCCAAACATGTTTTCAAGTTGCGATTGAGTCGCAATCTTAACTCGATCACTGTCCTTGCCGGTCAGCTGAACAATTGTGCCATTATCGAGTGGCGTATCGGCGCTATAGCCTTGGACACTGCCACCCCCATAGGTAGCCGCCGACACTGACAAGCTAGCGAGCACGACAAGTCCGACGACACCCGCCAAACCTAAAATAATTCGCAATAATCTCACTGTTTGTTATACTCCATACGCCCTAGTGACGCGCTTGGGCTTATTATACCATAACCTCTATGCTATTCTCGAGCTGATTAACCCATAAAAATCGTCTATGAAAACAACCGTATTGCTACCGAGCTCATGAAGTCTCATAACCCTTGTTGACCCCATGACGCTTGTGGTAAAATAATCGCAAGCTTTGATGAACCACCACACGTCACAAGTGAAACAAACATTTACGGTGTAAAACGATCCAAATGACCGTGTGGTATTCTCTTCCCACTATCTTTAATCGGCGACATGCGCTGCGAATAGCAGGGTTCCTCGCGTTATGCGTGGCGTTAATTACAACGCTATTATTTTCGACGATTTCACACGCTCTCCCTAATGTCACCAGGACCTTAACCTTCCAAGGCCGCCTACTTACCTCTAGTGGCTCTGTTGTTGCCGACGGCCACTACAATATGCAGTTCAAGATTTATCAAGATGGTAGCGGCACAGCAGCCGGTAACCCCGACGGCACGCTGAAATGGACAGAAACCTATGTCAATAACGGCGGTACCGATGGTGTCGAGGTAAAAAATGGTTTCTTCTCGGTTGCGTTGGGCTCTAATACTCCTTTCGGCACCAGTGTTGATTGGAACCAAAATGCGCTATGGCTATCGATGAACATTGCTGGCAATACCGCCGCCTGTTCAACCTTCGGCACTTCTCCGTGTGTGGCCGATGGTGAAATGCTGCCTATGAAGCGCATTACTGCAACACCATTCGCCCTTAACTCTGGCGCAGTTGGTGGTAAAACCGCTGATGATCTAGTGCAATTAGGTCAAGGTGTCCAGACAGATGCCAGCAACAATAGCAGTATCTTCGTCAATAAAACCGGAACCGGCAATCTCGTCCAGCTTCAGGCTGGCGGCACCGATGCCTTTACCCTCAACAATGCTGGCAGTATTACCCTTGGCTCATCTGCCAATCAATCACTTTCGGTTGCTACAGCCGCTAGCGGTGCCGGTAAATCACTGACTATAAGCGCGGGTACGGCGGCCAGCGGTAGCAATCAAATCGGTGGCGATGTGGTCCTTCAAGGTGGTGCCGGTAATGGTACTGGCGATAGTGGCAATGTTATCGTTAAGGCTAATGGTACAGATTCGACGGGTACATTCCAGGTACAAAATGCTGCTGGCGACACACTGTTTAATGTCGACACTAGCAGTAGTACTGTATCTGTCGGGACAATCAACCTCTCAACCGGAGGTTCAGGTGGCTCGGGTGACACCATGAGTCTATGGAACGAAGAACCCGTCACCGCTACAAGCTATAACGACGCAACCCCGCTCAACTTCGGTGTTACGTTCAGAAGTGATGTCGACGGCTACGTCAAAGGTGTTAAATTCTTTAATCCACAATTTGGTAATGGAACCGGTAATGATGTCGGTAAACTATGGGCCTGTAACAGTGCCGACTGTTTCCTCGGGAGCGGTGGTACGGAACTTGCCAGTGTAAACTTCCCGATGGACATGTCCGAGGGTTGGCAAACCGCCAACTTCAGTACTCCTGTTCATATCTCTCCCGGTACTTTTTATGTTGTCAGTTACTATGCAACGGCCGGGCGCTACAAAGCATCACCAGGCTATTTCACAAACGATTACCACAATGCGCCACTCCACGCTCTAAAAACAAGCACTACACAAAACGGTAGTTTTAACCCAAGTAGTGCCGGCTTCCCAACAAATACCTTCGGTGCCGCTAACTACTGGGTTGATGTTGTCTTTCAAGCGTCAGGCAGCACCGACCAGATTAGTTCAGGCGGTGACTTCATTATCACTTCTGGCGGCGCAATGACCATAGGACCAACGAGTAATTCATTAGCACTACAAGGTAACGCCATTAACATAGCCGCCACCAACGGAGGTAACGTCAGCATCCAAGGTGGCAATGCGACAGTAAGTAATGGCAACGGCGGAACTCTCACCCTTAGCGGCGGTGCTGGCAATGGCACTGGCGTCAGTGGGCTTGTCGTCATGAACACACCGACATTCTCGACCGTTACGAATGACGCTAACTGCTACGCAGGCGGTGCAGTTGTAGCCAGTAGCTGTACAATTACTGCGTCGACGGTTAACAATAATGCCGCGGCCATTATTGGTTTTAGCGCCACAGGACAAACCGCCACCTTGCCTGATCCAACTATTACAACTGCTGGACGGATTCTTTATGTTACTGCAGCCGGTGCCTCAGAAACCTTTACACTCAAGGCGAATACAGGTGGCGATGCTGAGCAAAACGTCACAATGCGTCGCAACACCACCGCAACGCTTTTATGGAATGGTAATGACTGGACGGTAGCGGGCGGTTCAAGCTCGACCACTCTCCAGGATGCCTATACGAACACTCCACAAGACGCTGCGGGCTCTGATGTTGTCGTCAGTAATAACGGTGCAAATACTGGCGGACTCACTATTCGTGATAGCAGTACCAACCCAGTTAATGGATCGTTGCTTGATGTTAAAAATGCTATCAGCGATAGCCTCTTCTCGGTCAATAGCAAGGTGACTGATGGTACCGAACATGCTTCTGACGGTGGCGTTCACACAGGAGCCAGTCTCAGCACCAATTGGCCTGCTGTTGGCAGCGCCACTGTCACTCGAATTACCTCTGATGGCCAAGAAGGCGGCGATAGTGCCCAAGTTGCTGCTGGCACGAGCGCTAACAATGGTGTTCGCAATAAACTGTCGATCAATCCACAACTTAGCACAAAATACCAAGTCTCGGTCTATGCCAAACTCACCTCAGGATCTGCCTTTACCGATTTCAAGGTACGCTACTCGCCAGATGGTGGTTCAAGCTTTGTTGATTGTGCCAGCTATAACACCCAGACCGTCACAACGAGCGGTTGGTCTCAAATTACTTGTGAAATTACGACTTCCGCCACGACCGTGACTGATCCATATGTCTACCTTGTCCAGCCAACCGCTCCTGGGAGTGCCCGAACCTATCTAGTAGATACATTATCGTTTACCCTAGCCTCAAATAATACGCCAAACGTTAAGGTTGGTAGTGGCTCTGGCACTGGCAGCATCACTCTCTTTACTCTCGATAAATCTGCTTCAGCACCGGCAGCTGATGATAACGATTCACTGCTCGGTAGTATGTACTACGACACTACCCTTGGGAAAGTTCAGTGTTACGAATCAGAAGGCTGGGGACAGTGTGGCGCTAGTCCAGATATATTTGTCACGATCAGTCCTGAATATACCAACGCTGTTATGAACGGTACCGATATTGGTACGATTACGTCCGACCTATGCTCTGACTCACTCAATATTAACGATGGCAGTAGCTCACAACCAACAATCTGTGGCACTAACGAGACCTACAACTTCTACAAATGGACCTCGGCCGAATCAACGACGCAAACGCGTAGTATCTACGTTACCTATCAACTACCAAGCACCTTCAAGCAATTCGCTGCCGGCCTGACCAGCCTCAAGGGCCGCACTAACAGTGCCGACTCAAGCGTTAACTACCAGGTATACCGCGATCATGGCAGTAGTGGCCTCACGGCCTGTGGCTCGGCTGTATCGGTATCGACCGGATCCCAATCTAGTTGGCAACAGGCCACAGCTTCGGGTAGCGCCGATCCATCAACCTGTGGCTTTGAAGCCGGTGACAGTATTCTGTTCAGGATCAATCTGACTGCCAAAAGCAATGCTAATGCCTATGTCAGTAATCTCAGCTTTGTCTTTAATAACAGCTAGCGCTGCTTGGCGCGCCATCCCTGTTATGCTAAGCTAACAGTAGTAATCAAGAGGGGCATCACGCGTGGATTTCAAAAAACCAACTAGCTATACCGAAGGCCGACCAAAGCTCAATGTGCCAGAGCGCGGTAGTTCAACACGCCTTAGCACGTCGTCTTCTTCGTCGCCACAGTCGCTGCGAGGCGCTTTTAAAACCGCTGGACAATTAGTTGTGCAGCGTTTACCTCGTTCTAAAAAAGCCATCCTCATCACTCTTACCGTCATTATCCTGACAACTGGAACAATCTGGCTCCTTACAGAAAAACACCAGGCCGATGTAAATAGTCGTGCCAAACTACCCGAATTTCAGACCGTCTTACCGGGTACCAAATCCGTCAGCGAGCTAGGTGGCTGGCGTCGCATTAGCCCACCACAAAAAGACCCTGTCTTTGCTTATGCCGATACTATTGGTGATGTGCCAGTTAGTATTAGCCAACAACCATTACCGGCGTCATTCCGAGACGATGTTGATGCCAAGGTGGCCGAAATGGCCAAGAAGTTCAATGCCACGACTAAAATCGACGCTGGTGGTACAAAAGTATACGTCGGTACCTCAGCCAAGGGGCCACAATCTGCCATCTTGACAAAGAATGGGTTATTAATTCTGATTAAATCACAGTCAAAAGTTGACGACGCGGCCTGGGCTGACTACGTTAAATCGCTCAGCTAATACTAGTGTGTACTCTTGTATTTGTCGATAGACTGGGCAACTTTGCCGTTAGTCTTGAGGTTTTCATAGAACAAAACCTGATCTTTTGAGATAATCATCTGATCTTCTGGACCATGGATTTCATCACCAAGTTTAATAAGCTGGACATTACTTTGATCGTTAGTCGTTGCCTGTGGGTTGGCTGAGTCAGCCTCACTCCCTGCCTGAGTTTGCAGATAATAGATATCGGTTAATTTCATGTATTCATTACCAGCCGACTGTAATTTCCCGAAGTATACCTGGCCGTTAGTAAAGAATACGGCTTGATATTTGCCACTATCGATTGCTGGACCAGGAGTATGCAATTTAGACCAGGCAAACCAGCCTAATGCACCGAGCACTACGATTGCGATAACGATAATTGGCCAGGTAAAGCGCTTTTTCGATGACTTCTTTGCCTTGGCGGGAGCATGGTGTGGCATAGCTGGTGCCTGGTGAACCACTTTTGGCGCCTCGGCAACCGGTTGCGGTACCTCTGGTTGCCGTCGTGCTGGCTCAGGTCCTACAGCCCCTCTGTCCACTGGTCGTGGCACCCGTAACCCTCCATCCATCATTTCCTTCTCTCCAATTACCTATACTTGTTGGACTAATCTTACCATAAGGGGCATGAGACTTTCAACAAAACTGGGCGACCTTACGAATATTGCCATAAACATCAAGCGTACTATATATTGTTACTATGAATCGCACCGAGCTTCTTGATTCGCCGAAATCAAGTGTGGAGGTAAAGGGAGGCGACGAGGGATACGAAGTTCGCACCCCTACCTACTATGTGTTCTTTTCTCACGACACCCCGTACATCGACCTGTATGACAATTCGGGTAATCAATGGATGAAAATCCTAAAAGCCAGTCGCATTGCTACCTCTAGTGCCGATGATGTAACTTACGAATTTGATACTCCTTCATATGAAGCAGCTGCTGATGGTGGAGCTATTATTCGTATTCCAAGCGTTACTGAAACTGGACATTATAAAGAACAGATCTGGTCATGTCATGATGACTATATCGAAACATTTGTCACTGCCGAGGTCACAGGCAAACTTCAAAACATTGAGTTATTGGGCGGCACGGTTGTTGGTCCAAATATGTTTGGTGAATCGATGAGTGAGCGTTATTTCGACACTGTCTATAATCCGCAACCAAGCGAACGCGAGCAAGCGGCTATGTCGGCTGCCGAATCAACCTATATCACTACGAGCGGTATGTGGAAGCCGGGGCGACGACGTGAATTTCTGATGACCCCGTTTGTGTATGGCTTTCACCGTTCTGCACCGAAACAAGCTGGTATATCTGCTGACGAGTGGCTCATGGCAAGCATATCTACACCCATTGAAAATCAAAACATGATCGAGTATTCCTACATTGCCCGCGAGGATGGTTTCTCGCTTAATCTCAAATACGACGAAACCGACAATAACGAACAGCTCATGACGTCACCATCACTACTACTCCATTTCGCACCCAACCCGTTACAAGGCTTGGCTACATTTAAAAAGCTCGCAACTAGGATTGGTCACTTACCAGTAACACCAAAACCCGTAGCTGTTGATTGGCACAGTGATCCAACGTTCGTCACATGGGGACATCAGCTCGAACTGGAACGTAAATACAAAAAAAATGATCTTGTCTTGCCTGCTCGCAATTTTGCGTCAGAAATGTTTGTCACAAACGCCATTGATACACTTACCGATAACGGCGTTTCGGTTAATAAAATCGTTATTGATGACAAGTGGCAAGAATACTATGGAACAAACACACCTGATACTCATAAGTGGCCCGACATGCCGCGCTTTAATCACACGCAGCATGAACTTGGCCGGCATGTTTTACTGTGGATAAAATTATTTGATGCTGAAGGATTACCACCCGAATTCTGTGTCCTGGACGCCCATGGTCGGCCAATTGCCAGTGACCCTACCAATCCGGCCTATATTGAAGCCCTGCGAACACAGGTGCGTGACATGCTGTCGGCAGAAAAAACAAATGCCGATGGACTCAAGCTCGACTTTCTCGCCCAGCTGCCACATGGACCTGGCCTACGATGGCATGGTTCACAGCGTGGGCACGCGGTATTGCATCACCTTATGAAACATATCTACGACGAAGCGAAACACACTAAACCAGACTCATTAATTGAAGCTCAGGTCGTAAGCCCATGGTTTGCCGATGTCATGGACCAGGTTCGCCTGAATGATACAAATGAACGACACCCAGTAATAAAAACTATGGGTGCACGTGCCTTACTGGCCAAAACACTACTACCGGATCACTCTATTGACCCCGACGGCTGGCCAATGCGTGATCGTAAATCTTGGCTCACATATATCGATGCACAGCCCGAATTAACCGGCACCGTCACCACCCACTTTGCAGAATCCATAAATGGAGAGATGCTGAAGAAACGGGATTACCTCAGAATCGCTCGTGCTATTCAACGAGCAACCACTCAATCATAAAAAATGACATCAGCCCCAATTACAGCGCCGGATCAGGAACCGTGACGTTACATTCTGGACCCGCCGAGACGTCGACAGTAAAAGTTCGCGTCGCGCCACTAATTCCACATTGGGTATTCACGCCCTCTAACTGATAACGAAGGTTATTGGGGCTCACAAATAGAATTCCTGCCCTAGAGCCATCGGTTGGGTTTCGATACACCCGTACAGTGCTTGGATTTGGTAAGTTTTTCACATACGTCGATAGGCCAGTGTTTGCGGCTGTATTGGCGGTATATACCCTATTATCCCAACATAAGTCACCGTCATAGCCGGTCCCAAGGCAGTAATTACCGCTCCCTGGATAGACATCATAATCGACAGCGTAAGTTGAATAAAGCTTCATGTACTCTTTAACGGCCGAGATCGTCTTGGTGTTCCTTGCCCGTTCTTGTACCCCGTTAAATGCGACAATAGTAATAGCGGCCAAAATAGCGATTACAACAATCCCAATCAGTAGTTCAACGATTGTAAAACCAGGTTGCTGTCTTTCTTTTGCCCACATGCTAGTTTAAGTATAACAAAAAGATCTTCAGCCTGATGACCTTTAAGTGTCACAGTTGTTAATTCGCTCAGTAGTCATGTCCCGCAATATTAATCAGTAAAAGTTAATCCGCCCGCCCTCTGAAAAGGGTTTTACAGAGGCCCATTAAGACCTCTGTAAAATCTGGTAGTGCTCGCTTTCTATTTAACTTCTGAAAGAATTAGTTTCTTCGCCCCTGATGTTATACCTGGGACAAGATTTGTTGCTCCAGTCGTATAAAGCACAACTGTTCCTTGTGCATTTATTTCAAGTGCATGTTTGTCAGAAACCGCATCCTGCTCAATACCAGAAGAGTTGACTGGTACCAGGTCTGTAGTACCGACTTCGGGATTTCTGATGTACACTTCTGAATTCCTTACCGCAGCGGGTGAGACCATATTTTTATCATCACTAAAGAATAGAACCTTGCCATCATCGCTTACGCTTGTAGAATTCCCCCATGTATTCGAGCTCGGATTGGCTGTGGCAGATATGTAGCCTGAGGTTGATTTATCTATGAGCGAATAATCACCCGTTAACCGATCATACCTAAAATGATGCACATTTGTACCTGAAACAGAGTCAGATGTTAAATTCGTAGCTATCGTAGCAACAACCAAATATCTTCCATTACAAGAAATTGACAACACCCCAGCTGGCTGATTCGCACCATATGACAGATTTGTAATGCTATGTCCATTCCTTATGTCAGCTAAATAAACATCACCCAAACCCCTATCTTGGGGGGTCAAGTTTGTTGAATTTGAATTGAAAGCCATTATAGACCCGTCACAACTAGATACCATTCTACTAACCCATCCATTAGCTCGCTGCCCTGAACTTGATAAGCTAGGGTTAATAACCTGACCAGTCTTTGTATCTTTCACGTAATAATTAGTAGAGACGGTACTAGGGTTTCCCGAGCTTAATAAGTTCGTTGCACCCGATGTGAATAAAACGAATCGCCCGTCGTCGCTTACATTTAATGCGTACGTGCTGTCAGCATCACCATTCCCAAGAACTCCTGCGCTAGATTGATCGATTAAAACTGTTGTTCCTGCTTTTGTATCGGTCAAGTAAACGTGATTGTTACCGACCTGGGTAGGTACGACAGGGCTAGTGACTACATTTGTAGTTCTACTAAAATAAGCTACATACCTCCCAGATCTACTCATTGCAAAGTTTGAGTCTGTGACAGCTATAAGATTACTACCCGCAGTATTAACTGGTGTAGCATAATTAGTGGCACCAGTCTTTAGATTCCGTTGATAAATTACTTTAGCGGTTGAGGAGGGAAACGGATCTCCTGGAAATATATTATGTGCAGCTGAAGTCCACGCAACTATATTACCGTCTTCCGTAACGCGAACTACTTGATTGCCAGATGTAGCTGGATCGCCAGCTGTATTGTAGTTAACTAACACATTAGTGCCTGATATTAAAGCTACCGCCGGAAGGCTAAGTAATGCTCCTGCAGCAAATATACCTGTCATAGTGATTAAACCTAAAGTTTTTATATTTTTCATATCCCCCCTTTTTTATACTCTACCCTTAAGATACAGTTCGTTTTACAGGAAAACAATAGCTCTCTTATCCACATTATATAGACTCGAATTTGACTAAAAAGCAAGCTAATATGAGTTTCTTAGAGCTAATAATACCTCAGATACAACCGAGTTATTTAACAACTCCAGCTGGCGAAAAGATGCGCCTGATTGTTATTGCTTCTCAAAAACCAACGTAGCCTGTATTCTATCTCCGCTCAGAAAACCTTTGCTCCCACTACTTGCTGTCGTAATAGTGTGCAGTCGGTATCCCTTATCTGCCTGTTGGTTAATAACCTTTTCCAGTTCAGTAAGGTTACCTGATCCTGTGCCAATAAACTTTTCTTTTAAAATTACTTGTAAAACTACATAGTTCATAGAATATTCCTCATTACTTTTAATAGTATTCCTACTCAGAATAATCGAATAATCGCATTCTCACAAAGTAAACAGATAGCTTGGCTGGATTTTAGTATAATAAAGATACAAGGTAGAGGAGAAAAAACATGGCCGATTGGGGAAAGATTTTCAGCAGAGGCAACGTTCAGGACCGCCGAAGTTCCGGGTTGGCTATTGGTGGAGGTGTCGGCACGGTTATCGTAATCGCTACGCTCCTCTTTAACGTCATAAGTGGTGGCCAAATCAATATTAATGATCTTTTGAGTCTCGTCCCTAGCCAGTCACAAAGCAGCTTAACCTCAAACGACTTTGAAGGTGCGGATCAATATGAAGTGTTCGTCTCGACAGTACTTGGTTCTACAAACGATTACTGGCACAGTCAATTTACAAAATCAGGACAGCAATATAAAGAGCCGTCATTAGTACTGTTCCGTTCCGCCACTCAATCTGGCTGCGGGTATGCAACATCTGATGTCGGTCCACACTATTGCCCTGCCGACCAGACGATCTACATCGACGAAACTTTCTTTGTTGAATTACAACAGCGTTTTCATGCCAAAGGAGGTGACGTTGCCGAGGCATACGTCATCGCCCACGAAGTCGGCCATCATGTCCAAAATCTACAAGGCAACCTAGGGCAAACCCAAGGAAATGAAACACAAGCAGCTGCTATTTCTCTTGAACTTCAGGCTGACTGTTACGCAGGGGCGTGGGCTCATTCCGTGTCCGATTTAGGCGTCTTTGAGCCAAATGAAATTAACGAAGCTATCGATGCCGCAGCAGCCGTAGGCGATGACCGGATACAACAATCAGTCAACGGCCAGGTATCACCCGAGACTTGGACTCACGGCTCATCAGACAGTCGAGTGAAGTGGTTCACCGCCGGATATAACAGCGGTGACCCAACCACCTGCAAGAATGCGGGTTAGAAATAATATGTTTGTTAGAATAGAAATGAAACTAAATTTCTTTTAGGAGGAATACTCAAATGGCAACTATCAATCCTTACATTAACTTCAATGGCAATGCCGAAGAAGCCTTCACCTTTTACAAATCTGTGTTTGGCGGAGAGTTCGAAACAATTGTTCGTTTTAAAGATCTCGAAAGCGCTGAATTCCCTGTGCCGGAAAACGAAGCTGATAAAATCATGCGCATTGTTTTGCCGATCGGCGGAAGTAGTTTGATTGCCAATGACGTCCCAGAAAGCATGGGGCGAGTAAGTGAAGAAGAAAACCGATCGAAAATATCAGTGAGCGCAGAAAACCGCGAAGAAGCCGACAAGATATTTACTGGTCTTTCAGTAGGCGGAACGGTTGAAATGCCTATGGACGAAAGCCCATGGGGTACCTATTTTGCAATGTTTAGAGACAAATACGGTATCGAATGGACCGTTGAATTCGATCCAGCAAAATAGCTTGCAAAAGCATCTTTTTGCATAACATGCAGGCCATAAGACCACTTTGACTGACAAGATCTCTCTCTGATACAATAAACACATGAAAGAAAGCAAAAGCGGTTTTACTATTGTCGAGCTTTTAATTGTCATTGTTGTAATCGCTATCTTGGCCGCCATTACCATCGTGGCATACAACGGCATCCAGAATAGAGCTATGGACACAAAGATTAAAACCCTAGCAACTTCAGTAGGTAAATCCTTACTACTAGAAAAGGTAGATGGCGTCACACCAGCGGCGGTAGGTTACTGGGGTAACGCAAGTGGTGTAGATAGTATCATAATCCCCAAATACCAGGCAGCTGGCTACCGAGACGATCTAAAAAGCTCTAACGCTGATTTTGTCTCTCGCATCTTTAGATACTATAACTGCGCAAGTGGCGGTTTCGTTATCTATGCATCACTCAATAGCCCAACAGCAAGCGAAATTCAAAACTTTCAAGATACGAGAACTCAATGCGGCCAAACTGTATCCCAAGCACCGGAAACTGCACCGCTAATATATAACTACGCTCGAATTTTCAATTAAATCTACAGTTCCTATGCACTCATTCGTGTATGCAACCAGAGACCTTCGCCATGAAGATCCTTACATGTAATCATTCTGACTCTCTATGGTAGCGGAAGTTATAACCGTAATAAATCAGGATCACCCCTTTTGAATTTTATATAAACAAAATAGCCCCGATTTACCGGAGGCTATTTTGCCTACTACAGTAATCGGGGCTTTACTTCAGACGAGTGAAGAGTGCCGTTTCGTTAGTTACTATACCTGATCTCAGGCCGTAGTCCTGGGCTCGCATCATGAGACCGAAGACAATCTCATGTGGACTCGAAATCCCCAATGGGATGTCCGTAATCCTGAACTCGAATTCCTTACCAACAGGAATGTCGTGCTCAAGAGCGTAGGTGCGCGCACGGTCAAGCGTTAATCCAACAAAGTCTGCCTGTGCCCCGCCATCACTGGCAATAGCATCAGGGACATCAGACCAACCACCTCCTGTCGCTTCAACAAATGTTGCAGCTGTACCAACTGGTGTTTCTTTTCGCTTTCTAAGAAAACTGAACATCATGTTCCTCTCCTGGTCGGATGATCGAATCTTAACAGAGGCTCTGACAACAAAGCAAGCTTAAGCCTGAAGACTTATTTCTGTAATTTATTCCACTCAGCAGACTTGTATTCAACTATCCGCTTATATCTCATCTTCGCATTAAGCATATAGGTGGTCATTGGAGCAAGTAGTATTGATAGCAGTAAAAACGTCATAATTGCACTACCGATAATTCCTTCGTTATTCGTTAGCAACTCTATCCCGCTCAGTTGAATAGCAACGCCCATGGCTAAGGCTGCAAACGCCATGATAATTATTCCAGCCACGTAAAATAACATGATCTTGAATTGTCTCGGTTCAACAAACTTCGCTTTAGGATGTTTCACCTTTATCTTTTTCACATCGACTAAGACGACCGGCCCCAGCCACACTATTGCGCTAAGAATTGTTCCTAGCACGATACCCATATCAGCAGGCGTAGTTGGCTTGCCGTCCAACAAGGAATTAACTAGCCAAATGATAATGACAAGAATAAGTGGCACTATATACTCAGCCTTAGTTAGCCACTTAGATTTCAACCATTCTTTCATGTAAGTACTATATCAAAAATCAGCCACTATCCCGAGTATACACACCTCACAACCTTGAACTGCTCGAGCTTTCCTGGAGGGCGTGCAATTATACTAAAGATTGGAAGTGCTTTCTTTTACACGGCACTAAGACAAAACAAAAAGATCTTCAGCTAGAAGATCTTTTTGTGTAATAATTTTGGCTCGCAGTATCGGACGAGTTGCGAACAGCAAGTTTGGATTACGACGATAATTCACTAACTATAATTAAATCTCTGCTTCAACAGACTCAACAGACTCAACAGGCTTAACGGGACAATCCCCGTCACTCAATCCTATCGTCCAGTTATTGCAAAGAACGATAGCCGTATAGGCGAGGTCACTCTCTGTAAAGTATCTCGTTCCATCTTCACGCTCTTTAGTAAACCGCAAAAGACGGGGACACTCAAAACCTTTACAATTCTCGTATTTTTCTTTAACAGCTATCTCTTGTGGAATTTCGTTCGTCATTAGGATTCATTAAATACATTCCGTAAGATTAGTGCAAGCATAATCAAATACATAAACACTTTCCTTTCAGAAAGTGTTTATGCTTGGCTCCGACGGCTGGATAGCGCGTTGCTAGTTCAGATCTAGCGATGGCAAGAAAATAGCCAGACCGGATGGTCTGACTTTTTTCTTGGCTCCGACGGCTGGATTCGAACCAGCAACCTCGAAGTTAACAGCTTCTTGCTCCACCATTGAGCTACGTCGGAATACAAACAATATTATAACGGCAAACAATGACCGAGGTCAAGCCCGGTTTTACGAGGCGCGAAGCGATTCAATTTGACGAGTCAGGTCGGCGATTGCACCCCAGCTACTACCATCTGTCATAACTACCAAAACATACGTGCCCGTTGGGCTATAAACGATCGATGCATCGTGTAGCAGTCCCCATAAAAAGCCTACTTTGTTCGCAACTTGACCACTGGCACCAGCTGGTATACCTTGGCGGTAAACATTACGTCTCATTGCATCAATAAGCCTACCGCGGCCATCAGCTGATACCGGTAGTTGGCTTAATTCCAGCTGTGCCAGGAACAATGCTTCATCACCAGCCGTCGACTGAGGTGTATTGCCTGATAAAAATGATGTGTTCGTTAGACCAACAGCGCGCACCTCGTCAGTGACGGCCTTAGGGCCAATCCTTTGCAGTAACGCTTCGGCGCAGGCATTATCAGATTTAACAATCATATCATCGAAACACTTCTCTAAATTGCGACCAGCAGAAATATTCGCATCACCCCAACTCATCGTACCGGCGTCAATCCTCCGTAATGTGCCATACGCCACAAATAGCTTATACGTACTAGCTGTAACAAACGTCTTGGTTTCATTATGCGTCGCACGACGATGATTACCTGATAGTTCAATCAATGATATGCCGAAACTACCAGCATGATCCTTGGCAAAGTTAGCCAGCAGCGCCGAAAATCCAGCATCAGTCGCGCTATAACTACGAATATATTCAATTCGTGGATTAGTCACATTCGTTACCACGGCCGCTGAATCACGCTCATACATCAGATAGGACAACACTGTACCGAGTGTCTTGTCAGTATCAAGCGCCTGACCACTTGGACCGTTCTGGCGAGAGGTTTCCATAAAATCAAGCGTCGATACTTTCGTCACACCAGCCCCTATAGCTACTTTCTGGGCAAGGTTTTTAGCCAAATACTCACTTGCACGCTGGCTGCTGAGTGTAGCGGTTAACTTACTATCCTGTGTGCTAAAATCTAGCCAGCTCATCACCTGATCAGCTGGAATAACCACTGCTTCGCTTCCGGCCATAATTGATACGCCAGCACCGATCCGGCTCATCAAAGATCCGGCTAACGTCTCAGCGGCATCAGTTGTCACAGTTGGCTGAATCTCATTCATAGGAACACGCACCACAGGCTCATGCCGCAAAACAGGTTTTAAGGACTGCAGGGCCGACTTTACATCCGTCATCTGACACGTACCGCCAACCTCGGCCTTAACCGCATGTAGCGTACTCTCTTCATACGCAATCGTCGCATCTTTTGGTGTCACATTACAGGACTGACCGAGCTCTTTTTTAATATACGTATCAAGCGCTTTTTGATTCACATCATAATCAGGGTCTGGGATGTTCGAAAATGCTTGTGCCCACACTAGCGAACTCGGCACCAAACGGAGCCACCACGGATACTCAACCTGCTCAAGTCGATCACTACTCTTGACCATCACCCCTATTTCACTAATTGTCGGTGAGCGGTAAGGTGTATTATTCGTGCCAAAATAAATGCGTACGCGTTTTGCCAAGTAACGATGGTCTAATTCCCAGGCCGCATCAGTTTTCTGCCATCCACCGACCGCCATATCGTCAATGCGAGCATAGGGTAGCAGCTGATCATTAGGATAGAGAAGCTGAACGATAATTGTCAGCGCCGCCACACCACTTAAACCGTACACGAGAATACGTTTCCAGTGCAGTCGCAACTGCTGAGCAAACCCCGACATCCTGTCCCTCATATTTGGACTAAGTATATACCGCTACTGCTTTTTTTGATAGCTATCGAGTCGTTCACGTAGGGTAGCGTGATCTGTTTTTAGACCAAGGATACGTAGTGATTCGATCAACAGCGCAGCACTCTGGCCTACTGTCTCATCGCCACTCTCTTCATACTTTTCCAGTGCAGTCTTCACCTGGTCCACCAGCCAAACTTCAGGCTTCACTTCGGCCGTGGGATTTACTGTTGATGTACCCTCTTGGTGAATCACCTCCAGTGATCGCGCCGAGTGATCACGTTTAACTAACCAACCACGTGCAATAAGCCCATCTACATGAACCGCCACTGTTGAAACAGACTTATAACTCAGTCCGCGCATAATTTCGCGGTAGCTTGGGCCATAGCCGTTACCTTTGATGAATCCATCAATAAAACTTAGTAACTCACGCTGCTTTTTACTTGGTCGTTGGTCGTTCATAAACTTCCCTTTTTACTTATCGCTATCGCCGCTAGGCCCCACCAAATAATCGCGACTGTATCGTCAACCCAGACTGGTAAAAGTAGTCCTATAAGTCCTAGGCCAATACCACTTGCGAAAATCCCTAATGCCAACCAGTCTTGTCGCTGTTGCCATAGGCGAACCATAATCAAGCTGAATAATACCAAGAACAGTGATAACCCCAGCCAACCCACTTCATGAGCAATAGACAAATACTGGTTCTCGATGATAATCGGCGCCTCGCTGTGTAACGATGCCGATCCCGTACTGCCAACCCCGCCACCAAATGGCTGGTGCAATAATCGGTCAACGCCAGTCTCAAGTGAACTAACATGATCATCATTAGAACTAACAGCACTGCCACCCTCGAGATTTTCGTGTAGCAAAACATTCGATACAAAACTGCTATTTTGCGCTGCGATCAAACCACCAATCAGCGCACACATAACAACCGACAAGACAATCCAACTTCGCCTGGATAAACGTCGCATAATCGTAGCGGCAAAGACGACACCGACAGCAACAATCGCGCCCACAAGTGCACTTCGCGAATAACTAATCCATAAAGCAATCACACTACTGACAGTTAATAATTCCAGTGCAACCGCATATTTACGCATAAATTGGCGGCCTTTAGCTATGACTAGCGCAGTAATCAGTGCTAGTACCATCCCTGCGTATGCCCCCAGTGGATTTGGGCCACGTAGCGTACTATTAACCCGAATATAGTCAGGGTTCTTATCAACCGTTAAATATGGGGCAATTGTATCTTTGCCATAGCCAATTGACGACAAGATATCAGCTGGTAGTATCAGCTGCAATGTCGCAAAGCCCACAACAACCGCCACACCAACAGCAGCTACCTTCACTAGCAACGATCGATATCGTGGCATTACCCTTATTAGTACATAGACCAGTCCGAAAAACAGGACGTAGCGTAGATCAATCGCTAGGCCAGCCACTGTCGCCACAATACCTTGATACATTAGCCCTACTAATATGATATGAAGCAGTGCATACCCAGCGATAATCTTGAAAATCCAGTCATTCAGTAGCTCACGCCACAGCCCACGGCGTGTCACAACAATAATCGCCAGTGGCACCAGTGCCAGCATCAAGATTTCTTTCCATGACTTAATCAAAAGTGCTGCATCTGGAAACAAAACACCAAAGCCAACACTCAAAGGGGCGTGGACCACGATACCCGCAAAAATAACAATCACAATTGCTAGGTAAATCTTTTCTAAAGACAGTCGTTTCATTCCCTCTAGTGTACCGTAAAAAATGGTATACTAGCAGTACAAATGCCATCAAAAAATACCAAGTTCTATAGTCTCATCCTTATCTTTGCTGACTTTATTGTCTTGCTGCTGGCGTTTAGTGCGGCGTATATCCTGCGCGTTCAGTACGACCCCCGCCCGCTTGTGGCTAATGTTGGTGCGTTCGACTATTTTGTCAGCTTCCTTACGATTACCCCGTTTTGGATCCTTATTTTCGCTTCACTAGGGCTGTACCATGCCAATACCTATAACCGTCGGTTGGTTGAGTGGGGAAAGATTGCTATTGGATCATTCATCGGTATTTTGTTAGTTATTGGCTGGCAATATGTCACCGATAGTCAGCTGTTCCCAGCTCGTTTGGTAGCCGTGTACGCACTCTTCGCCTCATTCTTCCTGATACTCATCACACGCGAGGCGCTCCGTGTCACCCGTAGCCTCCTATTCCACTTTGGCCGTGGCACTAGCCGTGTGCTGATTATTGGTGACTCAGCTGCCACCCGTGATATTGCCGATAACTTATCCGAAACACACCGTAGCGGCTATGCTATCGTCGCAATTGCCGGTCCAAAAAAGGTTGTGCCCCCAGGCCTAGACGTCGTTCACTTCTCATCAGTCGAAGATGCACTGAAAAAGATCAAAGACCTGCATATCACGACTATCATTCAGACTGATTTGTATGATTCCGCCGAGCGCAACCAGCGCATCCTCGGTGCCGCTCAAACTAATCATATTAGTTATAATTTCATCCCTGGTGAAGCCGAATTTTATACTGGCAAAAACACCGTCGACGTATTCCTCGGCTACCCAATGATTTCTGTTTCACAAACACCATTGATTGGATGGGGCGCTATCGCTAAACAGATCTTTGATATGGTGGCCGGTCTTATTCTACTTGTCGTTCTATCGCCACTTTACCTACTATTAATTATTCTTCAGGCTATCTTTAATCCAGGACCTCTCTTTTATATCAGCAAACGCCTCAGCCAGTTCTCAACACCAATTGGTCTTATTAAATTCCGTAGCATGAGTGCCAAGTACGGCAAAAAGGATGCAGCAATTGAATTCCGTGAAATGGGCCGTGAAGACCTAGCAGCTGAATACGAAAAAAACCGCAAAGTCGCCAACGATCCACGAATCACCAAGTTTGGTCATTTCCTACGCGTAACTTCACTTGATGAATTACCGCAGCTATTCAACGTTCTCCGTGGTGAACTTAGCCTCGTTGGTCCTCGTCCTATCCTGCCTCAAGAAGCCAAGCTTGCTAAAGGTCGTACTGCCTTACTGCACAGTGTTAAATCCGGCATGACTGGGTTGTGGCAAGTCTCGGGGCGCAGCAATTTGTCATTCGACGAGCGCATCGAACTTGAACTCTTTTACGCACAAAACTGGAGCTTCTGGCTGGATATTAAAATCCTCTTCAAAACCATTGGAGTTGTGCTTCATAAAAAAGGAGCGAAATAATGCCTAGCCGCCCACCAAAAATTGCGCTTGTCACTGATTGGCTGACAAATATGGGCGGGGCAGAGCCGCTACTGCTAGAAATCCACAAGCTCTACCCAGATGCACCTATCTATACATCCGTCTACAACAAAGACGCCATGCCGGCATTTCACGGCTGCGATGTACGCACTACCTACCTGCAGAAACTATTACCAAAATTCATTCGCTATAAACATGTCTTGTGGCCTGTCCTACGTGCCTACGCCTTTCGCAAGCTCGACCTGTCAGAGTTCGACATTATTATCAGCACCAGTAGCGCCGAAGCCAAAGCCGTTCGAAAGACTCGTCCCGACCAGGTCCACATCGCCTACATCCATACGCCAATCCGTTATTACTGGAGCCACTACGAAGAGTTCAAAAGGGAATTCAACTTTGGCAATTTGTCATTCCTGATCCGCCCATTCATTCCCCTGTTTGTTCGCTGGATGCGTAAACTCGATTTACAATCCATTCCTGGCATTGATGTGTTTATCGCCAATTCAACCGTCACCCAGTCGCGTATCAAACAGTATTACAATCGCCCAAGCACCGTTGTTCACCCACCTGTTGCCATCGACCGATTCACCCCGCCTCCACAAACTGAGCGTAACGGATTTATCGTCTGGGGCCGCCATGTGCCATACAAACGATTCGACCTTGCCATCAAAGCCTGCAACCAACTACAAGTACCGCTTACTATTGTTGGCAGCGGACCAGATACGGAACGTCTCAAATCCCTGGCCGGGCCAACAGTTAGTTTCCCGGGTCGTGTCAGTGATGAAGAGCTAGTTCGTTTAGCCCAGCATGCCAAGGCCTTCTTATTCCCTAACGAAGAAGATTTCGGCATCTCGGCCGTCGAAGCCCTCGCCGCTGGTACGCCTGTTATTGGCTACGCCAAAGGCGGTGTCCTTGATATCGTTCAAGACGGCGAAACTGGCGTCCTATTTCCGGAACAAACTGTCGAAAGCCTGATTGCGGCAATTGAACGTTTTGAAACTCTTTCATTCCTTCCCGCCACATTGCACCGCAAATCAAAACGCTTCGCTCCAAGCCTGTTTGATACTAAAATCTCCAAGATAGTTGGCGACGCAACCTACTCACCGCGCAGTTTATAGTTACTGTTTCACTCAAAGTATTCTACAATCATAGTAGTTTCGTCATTCAACGAACGGTATATCGAGACGCACCTACTCATTTTCAAAAGAGGTAAGATCATGTCGAATACACCAAAGTTCTTTCATACCGGCAAGATCAAGAAGGAAGAGCTAGCCGAGCTCATCACCAGTCTTGGTTTTACTGTTGATCAAGCGGACGTCTATGCGGACAGCTATGAGCTTATGGAGCGCAGCCTTGGGAATCATTTCCGGCTACTGTCACCCGCTCGTACTACCGAGATCGTTCAACACGCTGCAAAGTACAATACGCCTCCTACCCACCGGGTAATGGCAATCCTGTGGTTTGACAGGTACTACCACGTCGGAATTGTCATTGAGATACTAGGCAAAGACATCGAGGATCATATGATCAAAAAGGCACACAAGCTCGTCAATCATTTTGGTCATGAAGTTCCCGTTGCAATTCGCACTCTTAATGAGCCTCTATGGAAATGAAAGGATCACTCTATACAAAACGCCCCGGGTAAAAAGCCCGGGGCAGTCTTTTTGTCACAATAGCCACCTCTAGAGTTGCATTATTCATTGTTAGTTGTATAATAACCGTACTGTCCCTTTCCGATCTTTTACAGCTAGGAGTCCATCATGGATATGCAGTCGCTTGACCCTAAAGATATAATGGCCATTTGCGAAATGAGTAACCTCATCATTGGCGCGCTAGAACCATCGGGCTTTTATCTTGCAACTATTGCAGGAAAAGGCTTAGATGACCGAGCTAGCTTCGATATCGAAACAGGGGGTTTTGGTTTACTGCAGCACTCGTGGAATTTTCAAACAGTTGTCTATTCAGACTCTGGGCATGTGAACTATCCTACCCGTCGCCATGCGTGCAACATATGGTTCAGCAATGCAGAACTTGAAGCGCGAGTTGACCGTTGGGTTATTGACATATTTAACCAAGACAGCGAAGCCAAGCTAACACCTTTTTATGATCAACTTGTTGAACATGCCGAAGGTAGGATCGAGTTTCACCTAAACTGTCGCCGCGGTCCCGTCCGTCCAGAGAGAACTCTCGCAGACTACGGCCTTGGTATCCGCAAATAAGATTCAGAAAGTGACAGAGCCTCTCGTAACATACGTTGCGAGAGGCTCTTTTCATGTGCCAACTATCTCAAATGTTTACTGTCCGCCATATCCGTAACCATAGCCTGGATATGTAAGCTGCGGTTTATGGTAGTTTGTAACCTTGACTGGAAAATGTGCATCATCAAAAGCTATATCGACGGGAGCAATGTAGAGTTCACTGCCATTTTTAGCGAGTAAAATATATTTATCCGTATACCAACCATATGGCGTATAGTCTGACAGCGATGCTATCTGCTTACCACTTGCGCCATTTTTGTCACCGATAAACAGTGAATTTTTTCCATCACGCACCTCTGACCAGAACACTTTTTTGGCATCTGGTGATACTAAATAGGTTGGATAGGCTGAATTAAATTGATCGTCGGTTATTGTGTCTGCCCCCGTTAAGGTACCGTTCTCATACTCGTAATATGACACTTTTCCTGTTGGGTCGGTAAAGCCTGCGTAAATTTCTTGTGGCTTATAAAAACGAATATTTACATAGGCACCCTGTGGTTGTGCAACCTCTTTTATCACACGCTTCTTGCCGTCTGTTGTAGCCGACATGATGGACATCTTAAAGTCACCAGCACGATACGCAGACCTGCTCCAACTCTTCGTATAAACAACTTCATTGTTCAATATATAAGCATTGCCAATATCTTCACGCTGGAAGTCATAGTAGCTAGTACCGCTACCAAGCGCTTGATCCATAGACGTAATCTTTTGAGATTCTACATCATAGGCCTTTAATACCTGTCGCTGATTATCCCAGGACTCACCAGTATCACGGGTCACTTTATATATAAACTTATGACCCGACCATCCAACAAAACTAAAGTTCGCTGATCCTTCGTCTGCCGTGATCAACTCACCTGTCTCAGCATTAATGATATATACCTTATCAAATTCACTGTCTCGCCTTGCAAGTAACGCTAGGTATTTCCAATCGCGGGCCGCAAGTAGTGATGTCGATTCATCTCGTTCTTTACCTGTTCCTGTTACGACAACTTCAGGATTGCTGCCGTCAAGATTAGACTTCATGACATTGATTTTGCCCGTGCTCTTACTTAGATAAAAGAGATGTCCGCTCGCAGTTAGTGTAAACTCTGCTGCTTTATCAGTGTTATCACTACTAAGTTTTACGCTACGTGCATTATAGCCATCCTTTTCAAGCACACCATCATGGGCTTTCTGATCTGCAGGGATAACGATTGTTGCGGCACCGTCTTTATTGGTAATAGCCGTCGCCTTACCCACAGATAATTTAGCCGAGCTAACTGGAGCCTTAGAGATTGAATCCACAATAGAGATGAGCACTTGTCGCCCTTGTGCCTTAACTTCTATAGACGCGGTGTCAGTCGCACCAATAACAGGTACTGTATATGTGCGCGCAGAGGCTGCATAAAGCTGCTTGTTGACCTTTAGCTCGTACACACCAACACTAACGTTCTTTAGAATAACGGTACCCGAGCTATCAGTTTTTCCTTCTACTTTGCCCAAGCTTACAGTTGCATCACTGACTGGTTTTTTTAGTGATTGATCAACGACTTTTAATGTAACATCCTTTTTAATTATGAGTCCAAGCGTAGCATATCGAGTGAAGGGAATCGAAACGATGATTACAAGTAAAACAATAACAATCGCAGCTATAGAGATTATTTTTCGTTTTCGGGTGCTAAAAAGGCTTTTAACAAAGCTTCCAATTTTAGACACATGCTCCTTATTAAAACGAAGTTTATTTTTCTGTTTTTCCACTCGATTTTTAGATTCCATATTAAGAGCTTACGGTTTTTACACTGTAATAACAATCCCCTTATGGCTCTATTTGAATAATAGTTAAGCTACTTTGTTCAAAGTCTCAATCACCAGCGCGGTATCTTCCCACTTTTCAACAGCAATTGTATCAATCCCAACTGATTTAACAGGGTAATCATTTCCACCTTCATCCAGCTTGTCACCAATGAATAGGATTTCATCTTTTGTCACACCGGCATGTTCGATCAACTGCCTCATACCGTAAGCCTTATCAATCCCCTTTAGCGTCACGTCAATCGAAGTAGTACCCGCTGCACGCACCTCAAGTTCGGGTAGTAGTGGTGCAACTGCATTGCGAATTGCTAATTTCTTTTCACCCGTTGGATCCCACGCGTATTTCGCTTCAGCAGGAGCATCCTGACCTAACGCAGCCATCGTTACTTGTGAACCACGGTCTTCAATGACGTCACCGTATGGTGCATCTGGCCACAGACCCAATTCTTTTGAAGTTGCTTCTAGTACCTCAAAAGCCTTTTGCTTCTGTTCGGCACTTGGCTCGTTTGAATACTGCATTTTCCAGTCATTAAGATCATGATCAAATCGATAATAGCGGGTGCCACACGTTGGCATTAGGTGTAATCGATCCAGATGATGAGGCTCGGTAGGCAAATGCGCAGTCACCTGCGTCTGCAACTGCTGCACATTAGCACCCGATATAACACAAACGTCATAGTGTTCTAGTAGACCCATTAATAATTCACTCATGCGCGGCGCAATCGGTGACTTAGTAATTGATAATGTATCATCTAGGTCAAATGCAATCATTTTCTTTGTCATAAGGTCTCTCCTGTAATTATTTCTTGTGGCCTAGCGCCTGGTTAATACGTGTTGATGAGTCGGCCTTTTCTACGCCACCGACACCGAATAATAATTCAATGTTATATTTATGGCAAACTTCACCCTCTGGAATTGCCTTTTCTGAATCACGATCACCACCGTTAGAGAACGTCAGTTGATCATTTGGATACTTTTCTGCAATGTGTTGCAAAGTCCGAATAACCGTTGGGTCTTCGTCAAGAGAGATAATCACTTCATCAACCGCACGCAAGGCACCAATTAATCGAGCACGATTCTGTTCGCTCAAGATCACCTTACCTTTTTTCATCACTTGCTGAATATCATTATTCACAATCACAATCAGCCGATCACCCAACTTGGCCGCTGCTTCGATCATATCTAGATGACCACCATGCAAGGGGTTAAAAAAGCCACTAACAATTTGTATCTTCATGTAACTCCTCGTTAACTATCTTCGAATCTTTATTATACCGTATCTTTATATGTTGTATTTATCACATACATGCATATCGCCTATTTATACAATATATTGGTAGTTTGAAACTGCTATACTAAGGTTATGACTAAGTTACTTATCACCGGTGGAGCAGGATTCATTGGATCAAATTTTGTTCACTACACCCTTAAAAACCGTCCCGAATATCAAATTACCGTTATCGACAAACTTACCTACGCTGGTAACCCAGACAGCCTCAATAGCGTTCTCGATAAAATCGACTTCGTGACTGGTGATATTTGCGACCAAGAGTTAATGGACAAACTAGTCGGTGAAACAGACATCGTCGTACACTTCGCGGCCGAATCTCACAACGACAATTCACTTCGCAACCCTTGGCCATTCATCCAGACTAACCTTGTTGGTACAGCAACTATCCTAGAAGCCGTTCGTAAACATGGCAAACGCCTTCATCATATCTCTACCGATGAAGTCTACGGTGATCTTGAGCTTGATGATCCAGCTAAATTTACCGAAAATACCCCTTATAACGCTAGCAGCCCCTACTCTAGCACCAAGGCTGGCTCCGACCTTCTTGTTAAAGCATGGGTCCGCTCATTTGGCATTAATGCTACTCTTTCAAACTGCTCAAACAACTATGGTCCTTATCAACACATCGAGAAGTTTATCCCACGCCAGATTACCAATATTCTTAGTGGCCTAACTCCAAAGCTATATGGCACTGGTGAACAGGTTCGTGACTGGATTCATGTTGATGATCATAACTCTGCAGTGCACGCTATCCTCGACAAAGGCGTTTCGGGTGAATTGTACTTGATCGGCGCCGACGGCGAACAGGATAACAAATACATTATCGAAACTCTCCTAGAGTTAATGGGCAAAGAAAAGACTGCTTATGAACACGTTGCCGATCGTCCGGGTCACGACCAACGCTATGCGATCGATAACAGCAAACTCAAGCGTGAACTAGGCTGGGAACCTCAGTACACTAATCTTCGCGAAGGTTTGCAAGCAACCATCGAATGGTACCAAGCAAATGAAGAATGGTGGAAGAACGAAAAAGCCAAGGTAGAAGCAGCCTACGCTGAAAAAGGTCAATAGTCATGGACCGTCGAGAGCTTGAATTTAGTAAAGAACTCCGTTTCGAAACCACCACCATCCCCGGTCTCTTGATCGCGGACCTACCAGTTCATGGTGATTCACGTGGCTGGTTTAAAGAAAACTGGCAAAATGAAAAAATGTCCAAGCTTGGTTTGCCTGAATTCGGACCAGTTCAAAACAATATTTCATTCAATGCTGAAAAAGGTGTGACGCGCGGTATTCATGCTGAGCCATGGGACAAATATATCTCAATTGGCTCTGGACGTGTCTTTGGTGCCTGGGTAGACCTACGCGAAGGCGAAAGCTTTGGCCAAGTATTCACTGCCGAGCTCGATCCTACCAAGGCGATCTTTGTGCCACGTGGTGTCGGTAATTCATTCCAAGCGCTTGAAGACAACACTGTCTACACCTACCTGGTTAACGACCACTGGAGCGCTGAGGCGCAAGCTCAGTACACATTCCTGAATCTAGCCGATGAAACAGCTAATATCGAATGGCCAATCCCACTCGATAACGCCGAACTGTCGGACAAAGATAAAGCTCACCCACGTCTTGCCGCGGTTCAACCAATGAAACCTAAGAAGATTTTAATCACTGGCGCCAATGGTCAACTTGGACGTGCATTTCGTGATATCTATCCAAATGCTGAATTTGTCACTCGTGAAGAATTCGATATCACTGATGAGAATATCGACCAAGCCCGTCCATGGCGACAATACGAAGCTATTATCAATACCGCAGCATATACTGCCGTCGACAATGCCGAAACACCAGAAGGTCGCGCTGCCGCCTGGGAAATTAACGCCAAAGCCGTGGCGAATCTCGCTCGAGTCGCTACTAAATACGGCATCACATTAGTTCATTACTCATCAGATTACGTCTTTAACGGTGAACAGCAAATCCATAATGAAGATGAATGGTTCTCGCCTCTTAGTGCCTACGGTCAGTCGAAAGCAGCTGGTGATATCGCAGCATCAGCTACCACTCGACATTACGTTGTGCGCACAGGTTGGGTTGTGGGTGATGGTACGAATTTTGTTCGCACCATGCAAAGCCTGGCCGATCGGGGTATCCAGCCAAAGGTCGTCAACGATCAAATCGGTCGATTAACATTCACCGATGATCTCGCCGCAGCTACAAGGCACTTATTAGCCACCAATGCACCATATGGCACATACAACGTCACAAATGATGGTGAACCAGCTAGTTGGGCTGATATTGCAGCAGAGGTTTACGAACTAGTCGGACATGATCGTGGTGAAGTAACAGGCATTTCAACAGACGAATACTTCAGCGGTAAAGTAGGCGTAGCTCACAGACCTTTACAGAGCACTCTAAATATTGATAAGATTGTAAATACAGGTTTTACGCCCCGAGACTGGAAACCAGCACTCGAAAATTATTTAGACACTAACAATTCTTAGTTAAAGGAGTAGTTCATGAAAGGCATTATCTTAGCAGGCGGTTCAGGATCACGCCTATGGCCAATTACAATGGGTATCAGTAAGCAACTTATGCCCATTTACGACAAGCCAATGATTTACTACCCGCTCACAACACTCATGCTAGCGGGCATTAAAGAGATACTCATTATCACAACGCCCGAACATCAGGCGCAGTTTAAGAGCCTTCTGGGTGATGGTTCAAATTGGGGCATTTCTTTAACCTATGCAGTTCAGCCTTCCCCAGATGGTCTTGCTCAAGCATTTATTATCGGTGAAGAGTTTATTGGGGATGATAAGGTTGCGCTTGTACTGGGCGACAACATTTTCCATGGACACAAATTAAGCGATGCACTAAAGACTTGCGTAGACCCTGACGGCGGTATCGTTTTCGCCTACCAGGTTTCGGATCCTGAACGTTATGGTGTTGTTGAGTTCGACAGTAACCGAAAAGCAATCTCAATCGAAGAAAAACCATCACAACCAAAATCCGACTATGCAGTTGTGGGTCTTTATTTTTACGACAACGACGTAATCGAAATCGCCAAAAACGTTCAACCTAGCGAGCGTGGCGAGCTAGAAATTACAGCTATAAATGAAGAGTATTTAAAGCGCGGTAAACTAAAGGTTACAACATTAGATGATGGTGATGTGTGGCTTGATACAGGTACAATCGATTCGATGACTGACGCAAGTGATTATGTAAAAGTACTTCAAAAACGTACTGGTCAGATCATCGGTAGTCCAGAAGTAACCGCTTTTGAGGAAAGCTTCATTGACGAATCAGCTCTTGGCAACCTAGCTAAGCCGCTGATGAAATCAGGCTATGGCCAATACCTTAAATAAAAAATTGAAAAATAACTATCCCAAATAGATTGGCTCAATGGTCAATCTATTTTTTTTGTTTCTAGCATTCCAGAATGATGGTGAAGATAGTTAAAAAATGTTAAAATAACTATAATTATGACAGTTAAGAAAAAACAACTTCGCGTGTGTGTCGTTATTCCGGCATACAATGAATCATCTGTCATTAAAGATGTTATTAATGACGTTATTAAAACATTTAAGTCTTCTAGTTATCAGGCAGAGATAGTTGTTATTAACGACGCCTCAAAAGATAATACGGCAGAAGTAGCCAGCAAGAGTGGAGCAACAGTAATCAATCACATCCTTAATAGTGGCGCTGGTGGCGCCACAGCAACAGGTCTTAGCTATGCACAGCAGAATAATTTTGACATAGCCTGTACGATGGATGCCGATGGTCAACACGCCAGTAAAGACGTTCTTGAAGGAGTAAATCAACTCATAAAACGCAGAGCAGACTTACTCATAGGAAGTCGCCTCATTAACAATGAAGGTATGTCAAAAGTCAAAGTCATTGGTAATAAAGGTCTTAGCTTTATTACATACATCTTATTTGGAATTAACTCGACAGATTCACAATCAGGACTACGTATTTTTAGCAAAAGGACCTTGGAGCAGTTACGATGGAAAACAAGTGGTTACGAATTTTGTAGCGAAATGCTTTGGCGAGCCAATCAGTTACGTCTTGTAATTGATGAATATCCGATTCAAGCAATCTATACAGACTATTCAAAGTCTAAAGGTCAAAATAATTGGAACGCTATCAATATCGTTAAATCGCTGTTACGGCGAAGACTTCTGGAGATGTTTGAATGAGATATATTATTTTAGTCTTACTTAATGTGCCAATCATTGTGCTTGCATTAGTTAACTTCATTACCCGCTACAAGCTAGGGAAGATACAAAAAGCAAAATTCTATCGACAAATCGTTATATGGATAATCCTTCTTTTGGTACTAATTGGCTCATTCCCTCTGTATAACCTAGTAGCCGGCAAAGCCGTGCTTGATTCAAGTGAACTGAGCTTGTTTGATATTGTACAGACTACGGCCATCATTATCTTGCTTTACATCGTTAACAATCAACGTCAAAAAATCGATCAAACCGACAAAGCATTTCGAGACCTGCATCAAGAAATGTCAATTCGCATGTCAAAAAAATAAATGAATTATATAGCCCGGTGCTATTTTTCATGTTTAAAAATAATCTTTTGAAATATGAAATAATTCCATGTAGCAACCATCGCCATCACTACAAGCTTTGCGATCCAAAAAAATAACCCTACGATCGATATCATTAACCATAAAACAACATTACTCAGTACGAGATTGGTTGCTGCAAGGATAGAATATTGTATGAGTTCTTTTTTTGAATTGCCGTCGCTCTTAAATACCCACTTTTTATTTAATAAAAAGCTGATTACGAATCCACATAAAAAACTAACCGTTTGAGCGACCACTACAGCGACCGGTGTAAAGTGAAGTATGGCGACGAAGACGCCATACTCGACTACAGCCGCACTTCCTCCGGATATAAGAAATTTAATAATTTTTACATACGATGCAGGGTAAGTCATTGCAGTAATTATACCATTAACAGATCAGTCCAGATAAATATTGTTGTATAAAGAGCTAAGAGGATATCTTGTACGTTTTTTTCGTTTATGGTTAAATAGTATAAGCAGAAAGAACAAAAAAATGAACATTCCAAATAAAAAATTTATATTGTCGCCTCGCAAAAAAATGATTATTTTTGCTATTGTTCTATTGATTGTTATATTTGGTGCCACAAGCTATGCATACACGACAAAGTCATGGCCATTTTCAAAGCAAAACAATGCAGCCGAAAACACAAAACAGTTTGGCTCGCCGGATACAAATCCTTCTACCGACATCCCGACTACAAACAATGATAAAAATAACTCCAATTCTGACGGTACAACAAGCTCTAAAGACTCTGTCGACACTAATAGCCAGCAAAAGAACACTTCACTGTCTGTAAATGAAATAGTCAAGCCAGTTGGTACATTCGTCAGCAACCACTCCCCTAACCTATCAGGTAATCCTGCTCCAAATACCATTGTTTCTACCTGTAGAACATCGCCTCATATTGACTGTGTTATTACCTTTTCGAAGGACGGTCTAACCAAATCACTGCCAGTACAAACCACAGATGCAAATGGCAACACAAACTGGAATTGGCAACTACAAGACCTAAATTTAACAGCTGGTGATTGGCAGATATCTGTCACCGCCACAAGTGGTAATACGTCACAAACTTCAAACGACGTGATGCCCCTAAGGGTACGAGAATGACAAGAAAAACAGTCCTGATATCTCTCATGGCATTGTGCTCGATATCATTGTCGCTGCTTAACTCGCATCAATCGTCTGCAGAGTCATACACAAAGAGTAATCAAATCAGCGATGCTGTGTTTTATAACTATACGTCCATGGATCAAACGCAAATTCAGAATTTTATTAATGCATTTCCAAAAAGCTGTTTATTATCACAAAATTATCCCAATGGCCTTAGCTGGGTAACCTTTAAAGAGCCTACAGGCTACTCAACCTACGGTGACAGTGACGTATCACCAGCAAGAATCATCTGGAAAGCCTCTCAGCTATATAAAATCAACCCTCAGGTTATTTTAACTACTCTTGAAAAAGAGCAGAGTCTTATCTCTGGATTATCTTCGGCAGGCTGTCCTGTACGGGCATACAACTCGGCAATGGGCTACAATTGCCCTGATGGAAGTGAAAATGCCCTCAAGACATACCCTAACTTAGGTATTACCGGTACCTGTGTCGCTCAAGAAAGTAATGCTGGTTTTTCCCGACAGGTTAACCATGCAGCCTGGCAATTAAGCTTTGATGGAAAGCGCGCAAACGGTGATCTTAGCTGGATGGGTGATGGTGCTGTCTACTATTACGGTCGCATGACTCAAGGTAATCGATCACGACAAAGCGGTCAACCGTCAACCTATTATGATGGCTACACGATTATTAACGGCGAGTCTGTATTTATGGAGAACGGAGCTACCGCTGCGCTATACAACTACACACCCCATTTCACCAACTTTGACACAATATTCAGTAAGTGGTTCGGCTCGCCAATCACGCCAATGTTAACCGAATGTAATAGTAAAGTTGCCGATATCGCTTGCGTATGGAGTGCACGAAAGAGCGATGGATCACAGTTCCTTACTACATCAAAGACCGAGTTAAGCAATGCGGTCTATACTTACGGGTGGACGAACGAAGGAATTGCGTTCTATGCCTCAAACACTGAAAAGCCCGGAACAATTGCCGTTCATCGTCTCTTGAAAAATAATCTGCATTACTTCACAGCGGACGGAAGCGAATATACGACATTAAAAAACTCGGGAAGTTGGATAGATGAAGGAACCGCCTTCTACGTCTTACCTCCAGCAACATCGAACGCATCACACAAGATTTATAAGCTATACAATTCAATAACTCAGAAGTCCTACTTAACAACCGACGGAGATCAGAAAGACTACCTGCTCAATAGTGGATATCAACTAGAATCAAACGCCTTTAATTCGTTCAGTGGATTCGCATCCCTACCAACACCACAAATTAATAGACTTAATCTCTACCAATTGAAAAGCACTTCTGGATATTTTTATACAACAAATCTTGTCGAACTTGAAGCCACAATTAAAATGGGATACTCGTACGAAGGAGTAGTTACTTCAACAAATATATCAAGTATCGGCACGCCAATATATCGACTTCAGAAAAATGGTGTATACCTCTACACCGCTGACACATCAGAGAAAAATACCGCTATAAATAAGTATGGATACGCGTATGAAGGTGTTGGATTCTACATCGATGATAGTAGCGATCCAGTCTACAGACTGGCTAACATTAATACCGGTAACTATTTATATAGTAGTAATATTGATAAAGTCATGTCGCTCATAAATACTGATGGTTGGGTCTACGAGAGTATGCTCGTTGATAGTAATAATGGCACTTCGCCTGTATATAGATTCTTAAACCAATTTAACAGCAGGCACTTCTATACGATAGATATAAACGAAGCTGCAAGAATAGTAAATAAAGGCTGGACGTACGAGACGGTCGCCTTCTATGCAAGTAAAAATTCTGGTTTACCGGTATATCGTCTACTCTCCCGTGATAAACATTTTTATACAACAGATATCAACGAAAAGAATAATGCCATAAACAAATACGGATATACATACGAGGGAGTGGTATTCTATGTTAGCGAAACCGTAACAGATAGCCCGACCTATCGGTTGCAGGGAGGTAGGGATGAATATTTCTACACCGCAAGTAGCTCTGAACGAGACACGGCCGTAAACAAATACGGATACTTTTATGAAGGCAAGGGGTTCTATCTTCCAGCCACTAATTAGACAATGCAAGCAATCCCACTCGCTTCTCGTTAACTCTATTCTAGTGTATAATTTATCTTAAATACTTATGATTGACGATCATAACTTTGTTATGAATATACTTAAATACACCCACATAAAAACGATAGTACGATGGCTCTTAATATACAAACTAGAGTTGTCATTCGCTTTCATCTTTACTATTATCTTTGTGCTTGGTCATCTGCTATCGACATACGCAAGTATTGATATAACAATAGGTGGTCGAATAACTCTAATTTCTTTTTGTGCTGGGGTAATTATTTGGATCTTAATCTTCTTGATTTTAATAGCCATCAAGCAACAACTATTACAAAAACATACTTCTCGAGAATCTAACCTCCTGCGAAGCTTTTCTGATAAAAAACTATGGTTTGTAACTTCAGCTGTTATCTTCCTCTGTTATCTCCCTATTATTCTGACGTGTTTCTCTGTCCTATCTCCAGACTCATGGAGCAGCGTCAAGCAGGCAACTGGTGAATTGCCCCTAACTAACGCCCATCCAATTATCTTCACTGCATTTGTGAGTGTTTTTATTCATGTTGGCTTGCTATTTGGTAGCTTAGAATTTGGGCTCTTATTATTTTCTCTTGCGCAATCAGCAATTCTGGCATTGATATTTGCTAAAATTATCGTTTGGATGCGCCGAGAAAAAATCAATAAAAGTTTTATCATGTTAACATTTCTTTTCTATGCAGTCTTACCAATAAATGCAATTGCTGGAATTATTATGTGGAAAGATATTTTATTCGCAGGATTTGGCCTTTTATTCTTACTGTTACTACGCAAACTGTATTTAGAAAAAGATAAATTCTTTATTAAGAAGAACTTATTTTATTTCATTTTCATAGCCTTCTTATTCTGTACATGGAGAAACAATGGTATTTATGCATATATTATCTTCCTTGCACTTGCACTGATTATTAATCATAAATTATTTCTTAGTAAAAAATATCTATCGCTTCTATTTGCGCCAATTGTGCTATTCGTCATATATTCCACATTCTCCTCATTAATATCCACACCTACTTCTCTAGGGGAATCAATGAGCTTACCTCTTCAGCAAATCGCACGAACAGTAAAATATCACAGCAATTCTATCACTAGTGAAGACAAGGCTACAATAAATGAAATATTGCCCTACCATCAGCTAGACGAAATATACAATCCTGGCTTATCCGACCCCGTCAAAAGCTCATTTAATGTTACGGTATTTAAGGAAAATAAAAGCAAATATCTCAAGCTATGGGCTAAGCTGTTCATAGAACACAAGAAAACATATTTAGCCGCTACCTTATACAACACATATGGCTACGTCTACCCATACTACTCGTCCTCTACAACGACCGATATTGTACCTGATAATGCCAGCCACTTTAATGCCCTCCAGGATTATACTGATAGTGGCTATAGCAGCGGGGCCAAGCCTGCGGTTGAGAAGTACCAGGCAATACTTACCAGTGTATTACCCGTTCTACGGAACATAGGTCTCTATACATGTATAATTTTACTAGGATTATATGCCGCGATTATTAAAAAGAAGTGGGAACTCACAGGAATATTCATTATTCTGTCGTGTCTTTTTCTCACTACTATACTAGGGCCAGTTAACGGAGAATTTAGGTATTTATATTTATTTGTCGTTGCAGCGCCATTCATTATAGGTTCAATATTTTCTGCTAAAAAACCCGAAAGGACTAAGAACAAATATGTCTAAAAAAACCGCAGTAAAGGATTATCTGAAGCAGTCAGAGCTACTAGTGAAAACATACAGAAATACAAAAAAACTGTATCCCGTAGTTAAACATCAATTGCATAGAGCTTCACGGATTAAGAACATTACAAAATGGCGGCAGTACCAAAACTACGTCTTAAATCATCAGCTAGATAAGCAAAATTTCGTACCTATAACTGAGGATAAATATTCAAACGAAACATCAAAGAAGCTTATTGCTTACTATTTACCTCAATATTATCAAATACCTCAAAATGACGAATGGTTCGGACGAGGCTTCACCGAATGGAGCAACTGTGCGAAAGCTGTTCCTCAGTTTGCTGGGCACTGGCAACCACACTTACCTATCGATGTGGGCTTCTATAACCTTGAGAGCACACATATAATGCACCGTCAGATTGAACTTGCAAAGATGTACGGCATCCATGGATTCTGCTTTTATTACTACTGGTTCTCTGGTGGTGACAAAATCATGGAAAAGCCAATCAATAACTGGCTCAATGACAAGAGTATCGACTTTCCTTTTATGTTCTTTTGGGCAAACGAAGATTGGACTAATACCTGGGGCGCTCAAGGTGACTTAGGTACAAAAACTTATAGTGCAAAAATGAAACCGAGTGATGTTAAAAAGTTTGTTGATGATATTATCCCCTTTCTAAAAGACAAGAGATACATCACCGTAGACGGCAAACCTCATATTATTATTTACCAGGCGAAGAAGGATCCTTATTTGCCTGAGTTTATTAAAAATATTGGAGAGCTGCTTGAGAAGCGAGGTGTAAAGAAACCGTACATCTCATTAGTATTTCCTGACGATTTTGACAAAAACTATAATCCAAAAGATTTTGGGGCAGATGCCGCCGTTGAATTTGGTTCACACCTGCGAGTAATGCCAGACGAGGTTCCGGCACTAGAAACAAACAAAAAGATCGTAAACCCACTTGCAAAGGTTACCGAATATGACATGGAAGCATTTATTAATAAGGATAAGTTTCTGTATGACACAAACTACCCGGTCTTTAAAGGTGTAATGACACATTTCGATAACACTGCTAGAAAAATATATAGCGGTGCACAAATATTCTCAATCTCTCCTGAACTCTACCAGAAGTGGCTGACAGCTCAAATAAAAAGCTCTACCACCGATCAAATCTTCATTACCGCCTGGAACGAATGGGCTGAAGGTATGCACTTAGAACCTGATCAAAAATATGGATATGCCTATCTACAGGCAACCAAGAACGCGCTCGAAGCTGACAAATAAATAAGGTTTATCAACTTTCTACTCAACGTGTTTATAAGCGGCGTTGTAGAGTTTCTCCGAGAGTTCAGTGATAACACCTTTTTCTATAGTGTACATTTTTTTGTTAGAGACTTCGTGAAGAATCTTTCCGAATATTCGCTCCACTGCGTGTGCAGTCGTACCGTCAACTTGACCTCTTTCGGTATCAAAGTCTGCGGCCGATAAACCAGATTCGAGCAAAGGAGATAGGAAGTCTACCCTACACCAGAACATTGTTCCGCCAAAATACGGGTATTTGGTTTGAGCACGAACGACTCTTTTGAATAGTTTGGCATCGGCGAATGACTCCAAGATTGTTCCAATACGCTCTCTATTGGCACCCATGTATCTTTTAAGCGACACTACGTGATCTGCTGGTCCAATAACCCCAGTATTTGTATTTTCCAAGGTCTCAATTATATTCGAAACATCTGATGGGATCAGTTGACTCAATAAACTTTCAAGCCATTCATTACCATCTTTACGGTGCAAGCTCTTTTTACTATGTAGCTTCAAAATGTAGGCATATTGTTTAGCCTTGCTAATCTTGTCAGCAATTACAAGGAACGGAAGTACATCCCTTCCGCGATTCGGCAGACCAATTATATTCGTCGTACCGTGATATTTGTTAATATTATCAAGAACAATATCTTTGTCTTTCAGTTGTACCGATACGAACAAATCAAATGGTACATTAATATTATTGAGTTTTGCTTTTATTTCTGGCCATAAACTGGGGTAGTAAAGATGCAGAACAATCGCAAGTTTTGCTTTAGGTGATGTTTTTATATGGAATGAATCTGCTATTTTCTGATACGTCCGATTTCTCATAGAACCTATGAAGTTCCATACCAATTTATTGCGTAGTACAGTTTTCCTTAAAATTTTTCGTGCTGTAGCTGGTATGCCGTCCCTATCAATTGAGTCTCTTATTTTTCGAGGGTAGCGCGTAGAAAAAATCTTCACAATGAAATTCGGGTGCCTAGATTTCACTAGCCTCTTTGGATTAATAACCCTGTCACCATAAATACCTTTGTATTTTGTTAAGATCTCAACAAAATAACGCGTATCTTCCTTGGGATCATTTCGTGACCCACGAGTACCACTTCGTATACGATAATTTATTGGATTACGTTCTACTAGTTTGAATGTTACACCATCAAGCGATAACCCAATAAAGAAGTCCCAATCTTCAGCAACCTTTTCAACCTCAAAGCGATGATCTTTTATCGCTTTTTTCCTAATCAAAGAGGCTGGCGTCACATGAAGCTCTTGAAGCTGCAACAACTCTGGTGTGAATTCTGGAAAATCAGTATCCGGCCGTCCAAGCCAGTCGCCTACAAAGCGCCAGTTTGGGTAAACAACGTCTACGTCGTACTCTTTTGCGACTTTATAGCTCTTACTGATATAGCGAGGACTGAAGTAGTCATCAGCGTCTAGATAGGAGATATACTCGCCTTTAGCAAGCTTCATACCTTCGTTTCGAGTATAGACAACCCCTTTGTTCTCACGATTGATATATCGAATATTTCGATCAGGGTTTTTATTAATTACACCTTTAATAACTGCGTCACTATCATCAGTAGATCCATCATTAATAATAATCAGTTCAATATTTGAGTACGTCTGATTCAACACACTTTCAATAGCCTTTGTTACATACTCACCATAATTATAGTTGGTAATAATAATGGAAATTAGAGGTTTATTTTTCATTTTATTCTCCTTATTGAACGCGAAACTCTTGCCAACTTATTACCTATCCGATAAGCTTTCGAGTTAACAATTTCTTCTTTTTCTCTTTCGAGTCTAATTGCTCTACTTGACATCTTTTGTAACTCAGCCCGTAATTCAGTCTCTATATTCCTTTGTAATTCATTACTTTTTTCAGTCTCTATATAGTTTGTATACGTAATTCTAGATAAGGATAAAAGTAACGTACCGCTCAATTCTGGAAATTTTTCAACAAACTCATTCATAAGATTCGTTTTGGCTGAATTATCAATGCGATTTAATACTTCTACCGTCCCCTTAATATGTCCATCAATAATTCTTTTATTCTTATTCTTAGCACCATACATTTTCAATAACTCTGCATATAGTACGAGATGACCAATCCCATGCTTTTTCCAAATCTCATCCCTATCTTGATGTGTTGTTTCCCACCATATTCCTGCACGATGTTTTCTATATACTGCCATCGTTTCATTGATAAACCCTATTTTGCCAAACTGAGCATGAAATAAGTGCATATACCAGTCAATCGGCATGACATTTGGATTAACAGCCGTATAATCTTGACGCCTATATAACACAGAATTGGTGTGGATAAAGTTCGTTTTTAATAAGTCCTCTAGTTTAAAGTCAGTCTTGTCAGTTAATTTTGGAAAAATTGAACTTAACTCCTCACCCTCCTCAAACACTACATTAACAGGGTGAAAGACTAGGGCGTAATCATTATTTTTTTCCAAGAAATCTACTTGTTTTTGCAGTTTGGTTGATTCTGTCCAGAAATCATCACCTTCACAAACAGCTACATATTTACCCCTAGCTATTTGATACATTTCCTTCAAGAATAATACTCCCGATTTAGAATACCTATTCTTTGTCTGAAGTACGGGACGGAATATTGCAGGATATTTATTTATAAATTTTTGAATTACTTTTTGAGTTCCGTCAGTAGAAGCATCATCGTGAATGATAATTTCATATGAGAAATTTACGTCCTGCATTAAAAAGCCCTCTAAGGCTTGTTCGATATATTTTTCCTGATTATATGAGATACATATAATACTCACTAGTGGTTTCATTCTATTTATATTCTACCACTTTCTCTTAAATAACTCTCTTAAAAGCTAGAGACCCATACGCATGACCAAAATTCCTGCATCTTCTTTCTCTACCTTAAAACCTAATGATAAATAAAGTTGAACCGCCCTAGTATTTCTTATTTTTACCTCTAAATTAATCGACTTTAAATTTAATTTCTCTCTAGCATAATTAATAAGCAATTTTGATGCCTTCTTTGCGATACCTTTGCCCATGTACTCCTTATTGCCAATGAAGATATGATATTCTGCCTCCCCGTGGCGTATACCCGTAAGATATATATTACCAACATATTGATTCCCTACAGTAATAGCGAACCTCTTACAGGTATCGTCTTCTATTACATTTCTTATCCATGCTCGCTCGTCTTCAAGCGTTATTAACCTATTTGGAGCTGATCCTGTATATCTCCATATTTCCGGATCATTTCGCCAAACATATGATACATTTGCGTCCTCTTCTTCTAACGGTCTAATGCGTACATCCATTTTTTTTATTCTAGCTCTTCGTAGTCTACTAGCTTAATCATTCCATCTACGGTTCTGATTACTATTTTATTGTCATATTTGAATGCAATTTTCGCCGGTAATACCGAGTGGTATTTTTCTAGCAAATAAGGACTTATGATTTTTTCGGCAAGATATATTCTGTATGAGCCCTGGTCTACAGAAAGTAGCGTACCTTGTCCTCTTATATTGAAGGACTTAATCTTATCAATAATAAGATCTGAATTATCCAAGTTGATATTAATTGTTTGATCATCCTCGGTTCTATTGAAATATGAACCTTCACCGTGCTGTCTTTGCCCTAAAAAATTAAATTCATTTTTTTCTAAAATCTTCCAGCCATTACTAAACGTTCCTTGCTCAAGATCAAACGATACTTTATACACCAATCCCTGATCTATGTCTGGTGTTAATATTACTTCTTTTTGAGAGATAATATTCCCAGTATCTATACCTTCATCAATATAGTGCATTGTTGCACCGATAGATTGTCTGTGGGTCATAAAAACGCCGTTAAGTGGCGTTTTTCCCTTGAGGTCAGGAAGAAGGGTTGGATGAATATTAATGAATAGCTGACCATCTCTCCTGATTTCTCCGACTGGAAGAATAAATGGACAACCATTTGATATTAATATATCAAAATCTAACGATTTTAATTCATCAACCAATCGTGCCTTATCTTTCATAGTGAATACATCAACTTCAATATCCTCTTGAACGTTAATAGTTGTGATTTGTTGATCGAGTAAACTATTTTTTAATACATATAGTTTAACAATTTCTACATTCAGTGTATCAACAAGGTACCTAATTACATTCAACCTGTTAGCGATGAGTACTATTTTTTTCATGTTATCGCTTCCTCAAGTACCTTTACGATATACTTCATATCTTCTATGTTATATCTTTGATCGATTGGGAGTGGAAGTAAATTCTTAGATAAATAATACTCAAGTTCATATTCCTTAGACCATTCAAGTACATTAGGCCAATAAAGTGCTACAAATATTTTATTAGCAATAAGATGCTCACGAACGTTAACATTCTCTATAAGTAATGGATATACCATAAGCGAGGAGGCCGCTTTTGGGTTAACCTTAAGCTGATTAAGAGAGCCTAGTTTAGCGTGAAGAAAGATTGCATTCTCACGTCTCTTTTTTCTAGCTTTATTGAAATCAATATTGCCGAGTATTCTTTGGGTAAGGCTAGACATGTGCATTATAGGCTTATTCATTAAACTGTCGTCATTCACTTTAAAGTCGTGATAACCTGCCTCTGCGCCAAGTTCCAGCCTTTCTGTGAGATGTGCTATTCGGCCCGAAGAAATATCCGTATCGAAATCTTGATCCAATTTTTTATTTGTATGTAGTAGACCTCCGTCACTAACCCCGAAAAATTTACGAGGACTATAAAATGTATACCCGGCCTTCAAGGAATTAAAGTAATATGCCTGGCTACAATCTAATATTAATGAATCTTTATAGTACTTACTTAACTGACGAGAGTATACATCCTTCATACCAAAATAATTTGTATATAAAATAAGTTCGCTTTCTCTTAATCTTGGTCTATCAACTATCTCTAAATTATCATCAATTGAATAGAATGAGTATTCAATATTTAATTTAATAAGTGGTTCGATCATGACGTCACATGTAAATTTTGGAAAATATACTTTAGTCGGACGAAGAAGCCTTAAGACATATTCAAAAGAGTTTCTTCCACTGTTAAGTTTTACTAAGTTATCATGTAAAAAATGGCCCTCATTGATCTCTAGCTCGAAGTAGCCACCTATCTCGCTAGCTGAGTTCATAGTTATCTAGCATCTCATTTATTTTTTTCGGCGAATTAAACATCAGAACATCGATTATCGAAAGCCCGGACTCAAATTTTGATTTTTTCTGGTCATATTCTTCCAATCTAGTATGTATAAATCGTAGGTCAATGTTTTCTTTCTGGTACTTTGATTTATCAAAAAAAGATTCACCACCAGGTTGATTCCAATATTCAGATACGTTTCCAAGTGATTTACATATGTTCAGAGCCCATTCGTCGGGTGCATTCGGTGTATCAATATCAAGATTCAATTCCGAATATACAGATATATTCACCTGTAGTCCAATATAAGTGCATATCTTCTCTAGAATAACCCTATTCAAGGTAACTATGTCTGTATAGTTACCTTGAAATATTTCATCGATTAACTCTTTGGTTTCATTGTAGAATGGGGCTATCTTTTTATATACCTGAAGTTGCGCATTGATCTTAGTCTTCCAATCCTGTAGATTATCAATCTCAACGTCCTTAATGAATGTTCTCTGTTCAAATTTCTTCAACGGGACTTTTATATATACCCAATCTCCATCTTGTTTTAAAATTCGATTGCGCTCTATCCAGCCATGTCGTATAAATTGCACCGCATCAAAGATAATAAATTCATCGGTATGTTTTATAAGGCTAAAATAACCTATATATGGGAAAAAATATGGCTGCATTATGGCTACTTTTCTCATACTGTCATAATCTCACATATATAATCGACCACTGAATCTTCTAATCCGACATAGAGTGGTAAACAAAAGATTCTCTTTGAGATATCCTCCGAAATGGGGCACATACTTGCATCTTTAATATATGGAAGAGTATTAAGTGATGGATAAAAATAACGGCGTGGAAATATATTTTGATCATTTAGCTTACTCATCATAGCAAGTAGCTGCTCTTCACTTTCACATATAACAGGGTAATACGCATAGTTGTATTCTGTATCGTTTCGTAACTCTAAAAGCTGAAAAGAACCCTTAAGTAATTGATTATACCTATCAACAATATGTTTACGAGAACTAATAATGCGATTAAGATGTTTTAGGTTAGTTAGCCCCATTGCAGCTTGAAATTCAGAGGCTTTTCCATTTATGCCAAGTGAGAAATGTTCGTCTCCATCGTGTCCAAACCTTTTCGTAAGCTCTACTCTGTCATTTAACGCGGAATTGTTAGTTATAACACCGCCGCCTTCAATGGTATGAAAAAGTTTCGTAGCGTGAAAGCTAGATGTGGATATATCTCCATAACCCATGAGTGACTTACCTTTGTATTTGACACCAAAGGCATGCGCAGCATCATAGATGACCTTTATGTCGTGTTTCTTTGCTATGAACTCAATCTCTTCTACATCACATGGATTACCAAATACGTGCACAGCCAGGATTGCTTTTGTCTGTGGGGTAATTGCTGCTTCAATTTTACTTGCATCAATACAAAATGTTTGAGGATCAATATCCACAAACACTGGTGAGCATCGCTCCCATAAAATTGCCGATGTCGTAGCAACGTAAGAAAATGGAGTTGTAATCACTTCTCCGCTCGTTATTTTGAGCGCGTTAAGTGCAAGCTGAAGTGCGATGGTTCCGTTAGAAACAAACTGGAAATTATCAACTTTAAGATACTTGCTTACCTCATTCTCAAATTCACGAGTAAGCGGCCCATTATTCGTTAGGTGTCCACTTTTCCATATCGAATTTAGGTACGCTTCATATTCTTCTATCGGCGGCAAAAAAGAGCGAGTAACATAAATAGGTTCATCTCCGCTTTCGGTCATGATAATACCTGCCATTCACCAATCTTAGAAAGAATACCACCCACTGGCTCGTCATGAACATTATTGATAACAAATGTTGTCGGTTTGGGTGTGAAACCGATGAGCTTAAATTCTGACTTTTCAAAAATTGCGGCGGTAATTTCATACCTACCTGGATTTAGATTTTCTAATGAATAGCTATACTTGAGCGTATGCTTTTTACCAATACTATAGTCAAGTTTTAACTCTTGCGTATTATGCTCAATTACAGATATATTTTGATACAAAATAGATATCCCAAGATCAACTTCAATATCTTCATTCAAAATATATTCAACATCAAATTCTAATTTCGCTTTTGATGAAATCATTTTATCTGATTGTAGTTTTATTTTTAAGGATTTTATTTCATGATTTAAAGTAGATGAAGCTGCTGGGTTTACGCCTACTTCTTTTGTCTCTGCATTTAAATTATCAAGAGTATACTGCTTGGCAACCTCGTCAGGATTACCTAATGTTTTGACTAGTCCGTCTTCGATAAGTACGGCTTTATTGCAAAAACGCTCAACACTCTCCATGGAGTGAGTTACAAGAATTACCGTTTTATCACTGTTTTTTATTTCATCAAAATAATCTGTACATTTTTGCTGGAATGCGGCATCACCCACAGCAAGAACTTCGTCTAATAACAATATGTCACCTTGTGCCTTGATGGCGATTGAAAATGCAAGTCGGACCTGCATACCGCTGGAATAGTTCTTCAATCGTTCATCCATAAAATCATGTAATTCCGCAAAATCAACAATCTCATCATACATAGCAGCGATTTCAGATCGACTAAAGCCAAGGAGAGCACCGTTAAGATATATATTTTCACGACCGCTAAGCTCAGGGTTGAACCCAACTCCAAGCTCAATAAACGGGACAAGTGTACCATTTACTTGTACCGAACCACCATTCGGTGAATAAATTCCCGCAATTGTCTTAAGCAGTGTACTTTTGCCACTTCCATTCCGACCAACGATACCAAAAAAATCACCTTTTTTTATTTCAAAAGATATATCTTTGAGCGGCATAAAATCGCGATAACCGCTACGTCCCTTCAAGTGGTTAATTATTTTTTGTTTTAACCCACTACTACCCTCAAGTGGAATTTGAAACGACTTAGAAACATGTTCAACTTTTACTGCAATTTCATCATTAGCCATTTTATATTTGCTCCGCAAAATACTTTGAATGTTTCTTAAAATATAATGTCCCGACTATAAATACTACTATGACAATTATGAATGGTATTGCCATATATAATGGATTCGAAAATAAACTAAACGAGGTGATAGTTTCTTTTGTAACTAAGAAGTAACGAGCGTCTTGTATTGCCTGCGCGACCGGATTCATCATTAAAAACTTTGCAGCTAATTCACTCTTTTCAATAACTACCGCAAGGGGATAGATAATTGGGGTAGCGTAAAAGGCTGCTTGCATAATAATCTCCCAGATATGCCCCGTATCGCGATATTTTACATTCAATGCTGAAAGTAAAAATGCTAAACCTAAAGCAAATATATAGATTTCACCGATATAGAGAAGTATCATCCCTGAAGATAGATTAAACTCAACCCCATTAAATATCATCAGCACAACAACAATAAGTAGGTTGAGAACTAAGTTAACCAATGCCGATATGGTCGTAGACAGAACAATAATATACTTTGGAAAGTTTATCTTTCGGATAACATCGCCACGTGAAATAATTGAATTCATACCCTGACTGGTTGCTTCTGAAAAGAATGTCCAAAGTACAATACCGAATAATAGATATACTGAGTAATGCTCGACACTACCTAATTTTACTAACATACCGAATACGACATACATAATTGCAAATAAGAAAAGTGGCTTCAATAGCGACCAAGCGTATCCCAGTGCTGACCCCTGATATCGAAGCTTGAAGTCTGTCACGACAAGTTCTCGTAAAAGAATACGATTTCGTCGGCTAAATATATTAGATAGTTTCATAAGTCTGGGTTTAATTATAAGATAGATGAAGCATTATGAACAGAGTTGCCATCGTAATATTGAACTGGAATGGAATTAAAGACACCATCGCCTGTTTAGACTCGCTCCTCATTCAGACTTATTCTGACTATAAAATAGTCGTTATCGATAATGGGTCAGTTGATAATTCTATTGATATCCTAAAAAAATACGTAGCAGATCACCAAGATCATTCTATCGAATTAATTTGCAATGAAAAAAACCTTGGCTTTGCCGGTGGCGTGAATACAGGTATCCGTTGGGCGCTAGAGCATAATTTTGATGGAGTCGCCCTATTTAATAACGACGCAGTTGCCGATAAAGATTGGCTAACCTATCTCGTAAAAGGCTTGGAAAATAAAGAGGTTGGTATTTCAACAGGATTACTACTTCACGAGAATGGTAAAACAATCGACAGCTCAGGCGACTGGTACTCAAAATGGGGATTACCGTTCCCTCGCAATCGTGGCGAAAATACAGTATTCGCTAACGAAAGTGGATTTGTTTTTGGGGCAAGTGGTGGCGCAACATTATACAGATCAGCAATGCTCAAAGAAGTTGACCTGTTTGATGATGATTTCTTTGCCTATTACGAAGATGCCGATATTAGCTTCCGTGCGCAGCTAGCCGGATGGAAAGTTGCCTATAGATCAGAAGCAATCGCCTACCACAAGCAAGGGGCTACCAGTAAAAAAATTCCTGGCTTTGCTGTTTATCAAACATTTAAAAACCTACCTCTCCTCTTTTTAAAGAATGTTCCTCGCGGGTTACTACTGTCAATTGGAATTCGCTTTTATTTTGCCTACATATTGATGTATTTCAACAGTTTTACACACCAAACTGGCTGGATGGCAACCAAAGGTTTATTTAAATCATTAGTTCTGATACCGAAAGCATTGCAACAACGCTCTACTATTCAGCGCAGCAAAAAGGTAACGACTGAATATATCAAAAGTATCCTCTGGAATGACCTACCCCCAGATCAAACTGGCCTCCGTAAACTACGTCGATTCTTCATTAAGAAATAGTGATATACTATTTTCAAACGTTTCGCTAATCAGCAAGACGAGCACCTGTGATACATAGACGTATCACCCAATGGACAGAGGATTAATGATCATCACCAACACACCCAAGCAAAAGCAATTGAAGGTGTCTTCGAAACTATACGGCTCGTGCGTGTTTGGAAATTTCGAACGTGCGCTGCAGAATGACTGCAGGCAGAGAGCCTTTAGTATCTCATGGGCAAATGACTGCCTGAATGATGCGCTCAACCCCGATGATATAGCAAGGCTCAAACGCTATATCAAAAAAGAGCTAAAACACCGCTTAAAACACTTCAAGCACTACAGCCGTCGCTTCAAACTCGACACCATCACAGCAGATGCCGTCGGGAACAAGCTACACATCAGCGGAGTCATCGTTGTTCGCGAAAACTAAGCTTGTGGCGTGGATAGATCATTTACCTCTGTCCTCGTCACTTAACCAGTGGATTACTATCGACTCGTTAAGTGACGATCTAATCAATATGATGTACGATAAATAGATATGAAACTGCTTGAATACGAAGCAAAAACGCTTCTCAATAATGCCGGCGTGCCAATACCAAAATCTGTGGTTATTACGCGTGATTACACTCCCGAATTAGCCTTACCTACCGTACTGAAATCTCAAGTTCCGATTGGTGGGCGAGGCAAGTTGGGTGGGGTAGTTGTCGTTGAAAATCCCGACGAGGTTACAACAACTATTGATCGGTTGTTCGATCTTGAGATTCGCGACTATCTGCCGAACACCCTACTAGCCGAAGAGAAACTGACTATCGAAAATGAATATTACTTTTCTATCGTGATTAATAAATCTATTCCAACGATCGAGTTAGTTGCCCATAAAGATGGTGGCGTCGAAGTTGAAGCTAACGATCATGAAAGCTTTTTACATATCCCCCTTACCTCTAAAAATGCCGAGGCAGCTGGTGAACAGTTAGCCGAATACCTCGACCTGCCAAGTCAGAGCTTTGCGCTCCAGGATCTGGTCGAACATTGTTATGACTGCTTTGTTAAAAACGACGCAACATTACTAGAGATTAATCCCCTTGTTTTGACTGCGGACAACAAATTAGTTGCCGGTGATTGCAAAATGGTACTCGATGACGCAGCTGGTTTTCGTCATCCCGAGTGGAAGTTTGAAGATAAACCAAGTAATACCAGTTTCGTCGTCTTAGACGAACATGGCACAATCGCTACGATCGCTAACGGCGCAGGTCTGGCTATGGCCACCGTTGATGCCGTTGCAACTGCTGGCATGAAACCAGCTAACTTCCTAGATATTGGCGGTGGCGCTAATACCGCTAGCGTCCTGGCGGCCTTTGAGCGAATCATGGAATTCCCATCTGTTGAAGCGATCGTGATTAATATCTTTGCCGGTATCACACGCTGCGACGAAGTTGCCAAAGCTATCATTGCCGCACGTCAGCAAATTGATACTTTGCCGCCACTATTTATCCGCCTAGCAGGTACAAATTTTGAAGCAGCGGCCGATCTGCTTGCCGAAGAGCACATTGCCATTCTCCCGACACTCGAGGAATGTCTGTCTGCTGCCAAGGAGGTGAATCATGGATAATCAACTGTTCACCGCTAAAAATGTCATCGTCCAGGGTATCACCGGTAGTCAGGGCTCATTTCACGCCAGTGCCATGAAAGCCGCTGGCACTAATGTCGTTGCTGGAACTTCCCCGAATAAAGCTGGCCAAGAAGTTGACGGCGTTCCTGTCTATCGATCGATTAAAGATATCCAGCAAGATCATAAAATTGATATCAGCGTCATATTTGTACCAGCCGCATTTGCCAAAGCTGCCATTATTGAAGCCGTTGATGCAAAGATTCCACTTATTATTTGCATTACCGAAGGTGTCCCTATCCATGATATGTTGTATATAAAGCAACGAATAGCAGGGGAGTCATCAGTATTAATCGGGCCTAACTGCCCTGGCGTTCTATTGCCCGGCGTCAATAAACTTGGGATTATTCCAAACAATATGGGGCTTGCAGGTACGGTTGGTATCGTTAGCCGATCTGGCACTCTTACCTACGAGGCCATGGCTGGTTTAACTCAGCGTGGTATTGGCCAGAAATACGTTATCGGTATCGGTGGTGATCCGATTCGTGGTACTGGATTTATTGAATGTCTAAATCTGTTCGAACAAGATCCAGATGTTACTAGCATCGTCATGATTGGCGAAATTGGTGGCACGGATGAAATCGAGGCAGCAGCGCACATCAAAGCCAGCATCACTAAACCAGTCTACGGCTATATCGCTGGCCATCACGCCCCTGCTGGCGTCCAGCTCGGTCACGCCGGAGCAATCCTGGGCAGTGATAGTGAGTCAGCTACCGCTAAGACTGCAGCGCTAAAAGCTGCTGGTGTCACCGTTAGCAACAGCGTCGTCGAGCTCACTCAATCTGTAAAGTGATATACTGTACAGCATGACAACTCGCAAAAAAATTAGTATTCTCATCCCTGCTTATAATGAACAAGAAGTGCTTCGACATCTGTATGAACGCCTCCATAAGTTAGCTGGAGAAACGGCTAATTACGATTTCGAGTTCCTCTTTATTAACGACGGCAGCCGCGACAAGACTTTAGAAATCATTAAAGGCTATGCTACCAAAGATGGCAGAGTCGCTTATGTAAACCTATCTCGCAATTTTGGTAAAGAAACTGCCATGATTGCTGGCCTCGATCACGTCACTGGTGATGCAACGGTGATCATCGACGCTGATCTCCAGGATCCGCCAGAACTTATCCCACAGATGATAAAGTACTGGGAAGAGGGGTATGATGATGTCTACGCCCGCCGCAGTAGTCGTAATGGCGAAAGTTGGCTTAAAAAAGCCACCTCGACTGCGTTCTATAAGATTTTGCAGCGCTCTACAAATATCCCAATTCAACAAGATACCGGTGACTTCCGTTTGCTCGACAAGCGCTGCGTTGAAGCACTTCGTCAATTCCGCGAAAGCCAACGCTATACCAAAGGCATGTTTAGCTGGATTGGGTATGAAAAGAAAGAAATCAGCTACGACCGCGACCCGCGCGCCGCTGGTGAAACAAAATGGAACTACTTTAAATTATTAGAGCTAGCCATCGAAGGTATTACGTCATTTACAACTGCCCCGCTACGTATTTCAACATTCATGGGTATTGCGACATCACTACTGGCGTTTATCTATATTATCTTCCTTGTTATCCGGACAATGTTCTTTGGCAGTGACCTGGCGGGATATCCATCAATGATGGCCGTCATCCTATTCCTCGGTGGTGTTCAGCTACTCTCACTAGGTATTATCGGCGAATACATTGCACGCATCTTTAATGAAACTAAAAACCGCCCACTATATTTTGTTGAGGAATACCACAAAAGTCACTCAAAGAAAGATCAATAATGAAAGAAACACTTCAGCAACACGCCGATAAACTCCGTTTTGCCCTCGTAGGTGGCGTCAACACGGTAATTGACTTCGGCATTCTCTTCTTTCTCGTATCGATTGGTCTTGATAAAATCCCTAGCAACTTTATCTCGACATCGGTTGCGTTTATCTTTAGTTTCTTTGCGAATAAAACCTTCACATTTAAATCAACAGGCGGAAACGCCAAGCGTGAGTTTATCCTTTTTATCGTCGTCACAATCTTTGGTTTATGGGTACTACAGCCGATTATCATTAGCCTTGTGTCATTCACCCTCACCCCGCTAACGGTTGCCGATGCTGCCGTACTATTTGTCGCCAAGTTGGCTGCCACCCTAGTTTCGCTTGTTTGGAATTACATCATGTATTCTCGCTTCGTTTTCAATAAAAAGAACTAACGGTATACTAGAGTAAGTATGCATATTGTTATCGATGCCCGTATCATTAATTCATCGACTGGACGCTACGTCGAGCGACTACTTCACTATCTGCAGCAAGTCGACACAACTAATCGCTACACTGTGCTAGTGCCATCAAAAGACCTTAGTTATTGGCAGCCAGCCAGTGCAAACTTCTCAGTGGCGGCGGCTGATTACGCTAATTATTCTTTCGGCGAGCAACTAGGATTTAAGAAGTTGCTTGATAGTCTCAAACCCGATCTTGTCCATTTCTGCATGCCGCAGCAACCGATTTTATACAAAGGCGCCAGCGTCACAACATTCCACGACCTAACGCTGTTAGATACGTATAACTCAGATAAGAACTGGGCAGTCTTTCATATCAAACAAATGGTGGCACGATTTGTTTTCCCGCATGTGGCCCATAAAAGCCGCCATATTATCACTCCGACAAAATATGTTAAAGATGATGTTAGCAAACGATTAAAAGTTCCTACCGATAAAATCACCTTTACCTACGAGGCAGCCGATATTACCCCTAAAGAGCCTCGTGAATATAGCCATTCATTTAAACGATTCATCCTCTACGTTGGCCAACAAAGCGATTATAAAAATATTAAACGCCTCGGTGACGCGCATCAAAAGCTATTAGAAAAATATCCTGATTTAGGATTGATTCTAGTTGGAAGTAAAAATGCATCCGCCCAAAAAACCGAGGCATACTTCACGGAGCGAGGCTATAAAAATATCCTATTCACCGGTTTTGTTGACGATGATCAATTAGCCTGGTTATTCCAACACTGCGAAGCATATATCTTCCCGTCACTTATGGAAGGCTTTGGCCTGCCTGGTCTCGAGGCGATGGCATACGGCGCCCCGGTTGTCAGTAGTAATGCCACCTGCCTACCAGAGGTTTATGGTGTCGCCGCTGAGTACTTCGATCCGCTAGATGTTAACGATATGGCTGATGCTATCGCACTCGTGCTCGACAATCAAACTCGTCGCCAGGAACTTATCGCAGCTGGTAATAACCAGGTTAAAAAATACTCTTGGCGTCGTATGGCCGAAGAGACACAAGCTGTCTACACACAAGCATTACATACTAAAAAGTAGTTAACGGTTACGAGCTTTTCTGCGCGATAATAATACGACGCTCACTGCCTTCACCTTCAGAGAAGGTACGAATATCATCGTATTCACTCGCTACGTGATGTACGACACGTCGATCAGCTGCATTCAGGTCACCAACAAATGAATCGCCTGTCCGGCGGACTTCTTCGATCCATTCACGCGCCTGAAGGGCCACCTTGTCAGCACGTTGCTTTTTGTAGCCACCGACATCAACATTTACGCGGGCCACAGCTGCGTTTTTGTTACGAAGCGTCGTTGAAATTAAGTACTGCAAGCTGCGTAGTGTTTCGGCATTCTTACCGATCAATAGACTGTTTAAGTCTGGTGATGATAAAGACAGTTCGATAACGTCATCGTGGCAATCAGCCTCGACTGTCACATTACTGCCAAAGAATGAAATAAGGTCTTCAAGATACTTCTTTGCAAAGTCGATTGATTCTTGCTGATTCATTATTTCTTCGCTTTCTTAGTGGTATCCTTGGCAACAATCCGAGTAACCGTTGGTGTTTGTGCACTTTTTTCGCGTGCTTTGGCGGTAGCTTTTTTACCTGGTGCCGCTGGCTGGTCGGCTAGTTCTTCGAGCTCTTCTTCATCTTTTTTAAGAAGGATGGCTTGCTGGATCGCCCCAACAATGTTTGAAGTTGCGTAGTACAGTGCAAGTGCACCCGGAAGACTAATCATAATAAAGAACATAAAGAATGGCATGACGCGCATCATTTTGCCCATAACAATGGCGTTCATTTCAGCCTGATCGGCCTGTTTACCCTCGGCAGCTTCAGCCATAACATCACGTAGACGTTTCTTTGACTCGTTATGTGGCATAGTCTGTTTACCCATAATGTACTGGGTGTAGGCAGCGGCAACCGCAAGAAGGATCAAGAAAATATCAATACGGCCATCAACAAAGGCAGCTTTCGTAAGATCAACAAACCCAAACAGTTTTTCATTGAATTGTTCCGGGTGCTGGATAAGTTGCTTAACCGGCTCGAGTGTTTCCATAAAGCCATAACTAAACTTAGCAATCTGATCACGGTGAATCGTAAAGATCTGAATCACGCTATAGAGCGCAATAAAGATAGGAAGTTGAATCAAAAGGATACCGATTGAACGGAATGGATTAACACCGTGTTCCTTATAGAGATCCAGCATCAGCATGCTTTCTTGCTGCTTATTACCCTTGGCTTGTTTTTTAATACGCGCCAGTTGTGGCTGTAATTTCTTCATAGCCTGAGTTTGGTGAAGCTGCTTCTTCACTAGTGGAAACAAGGCAAAACGAACGATAATCGTAAAGATAATAACACTAACACCGAAATCGCCGCCCGGGATAATCGTGTAAAGCCCAATCAACAGGTTAAAGATTGGTTGCACGATCAAAATATCAAAAATATTCACAGTTAAACTCCAGAATTCTATTTTTTATTATTATAACAGTTTTTAACTATCACTTGTAGAGCTCGGCCTGCTCAAATAGCTGTCGAATTGTTTCAGTCAACTCATCTGATGGTAGATTAATAACTTCACTCGAGAAAATCATAATCGCCACATCATGTGCATGTGGAATCCGTTCGAGTTCATGACGCACGATCTCATAAACACGTCGGCGCATACGATTGCGACCCACGGCACTTTTATGGACTTTCTTGCTTACCACCACGGCAAATCGAGACTGTTTACGATGAGGATTGTGGATATATTTGATTGTAATTAAACGTGAACGAATCGCCTGACCGTTTTTGTAGACGAAACGGAGACTGCCATGACCATGAAAACGATTTGCAAATGCTAGCATAAAGTATATTCATTATACCCTATAATCTGTTGGCTATAAAAATACACCCGCCAGAATCAGACGGGTGTATAAACATGACTGCTTAGTATTAAACAGTTAGTTGTGCGCGACCTTTAATTCGGCGACGCTTGATCACAGCGCGGCCAGCTTTTGTGGCAATGCGAGCACGAAAGCCGTGAGTGCGAGCGCGGTGACGAGTGTGTGGTTGGTGAGTTCGTTTTGGCATATCTTTGTTATTGTACCGTTTTTCTCTGTTCTTGACAAGGAAAACCTTGAATTTAGGCCTTATTAATTTTGTAATATAAATATCTTATCCACAATATAGTGATGCTTATCCACATATTCACAAGGGCTAGCGTAGACTGTGGAAAACACACACCCCTATTTCTGTATGAATTTTTACCATCTGTTATAGTTGTGGAAAACTATTGCTCCGTGTATAGTTACTAGTAACACAACAGTACAAAATAAGTGATCCAGGGGAAGGTTTTTACATATGCAACATGCATTGTGGCAAAGTGTATTAGGTGAAATTGAGCTATCGATTTCTCATGCCGCCTTTACGACCTGGTTTAAGAACACTGAACTTATCGAGAACACTGGGGATACTGTCACTATTGCTGTCCCGAATATCTTTGCTAAACGTCAATTCGAAGTAAAGTTTAACGATCAAATCAAAGACGTCCTTGAAAAAAATGGTGCTACACCTGAACGCATTATCTATACTGTCAAAACAACCGGCAAAAAGACCGTTACTCGTGAAACAACTTCGACTATGTCTAGCCAAGCTGTAACGGCTGATGACTTAATGAGTTCAGCGCCAATGCCACGCCAGCAATCAAATGCGGCAACTGCAGGCAATAGCCTAAATCCACGCTATACTTTTGCTAACTTTATTGTAGGTTCCAGTAACGACCTTGCCTATACCGCCTGCCAAGCTGTCGCCAGTACACCGGGTACAAAATATAATCCACTGTTTTTATATGGCGGCGTTGGTCTTGGTAAAACACACTTAATGCAGGCTGTTGGTAATGAAATCGCCGCCAAACAACCTGATGCGCGAATCCTTTATATTAGTTCTGAAACATTCGTTAAAGAGTTCCTTGAAAGTATTCGCTTCAAGAAAAAAGGCTTCTCTGACAAATACCGTAACGTTGATGTATTAATTGTTGATGACATGCAGTTCATCGCTGGTAAAGAAAAGACTCAAGAAGAGTTCTTCCACACTTTTAATGCCCTTCATCAATCGAACAAACAGATCATTATTAGTAGTGATAAGCCACCAAAGAGTATTCCAACCCTGACCGAGCGTCTCCGTAGTCGTTTTGAATGGGGTATGTCAATCGATATTCAGATGCCTGATTTTGAAACACGCTGCGCGATCCTTGAAACCAAGGCCGCTTTATCTGGCGTAGAGCTTGGCCGTGACACAATTGAATACCTCGCCAACAACATCAAGACAAATGTACGTGAGCTTGAGGGTGCATTGAATCAACTGTTAGCCTACGCTGAAATGCGCGGAGTGAGTCCTGATATCTCTACAGCTGAAGGATTGATCGGCAATGTTCGTCAATCTCGTCCACAGCATTTGTCTGCCAAGCAGATCATCGACAAGACCGCCCGTCACTTCCAGATCGATACCGCAGAAATCTGCAGCGCTAAGCGCGACAAGCATATTGTCGTCCCGCGCCAAATTGCCATGTACCTACTACGTAGTGAACTACATCTAAGTTTTCCAAAGATCGCTATCGAACTAGGCCGTAAAGATCATACAACTGCCATTCATTCGGTTGAAAAAATCGAGAAGGCTATCAAACTTGATTTCCTCATCCGTGAACAAGTGAGTGAAATTCGGGAGAAACTCTATGCTTAAATACAGTGGAAAAGCTGTGAATAGCCTGCGAGTAATAGCAGGTAAAAGTAGTGTACAGTCATCCCCAGGTAGACACATCACAACATGGATTCACCAACTACAACGTGTACAAGTCCGACTAACCCACAACTTATCCGACCTATCTACCCCCATCCTTTCCCCACCCAAATTCGCCTTCTCACCCCTGACTGAACACTATTTGTACCCAGTTTCCACAGCCCCTATTAATAACCCAACCAAAAGAAATTAAAAAGAAAGGTACTAATAATGGAATTGTCCGTCACCCAGGAAAACTTAACCAAAGCGCTATCTAATGTTGGTCGAGTTGCCAGTAGCAAAACAGGCCTCCCTATTCTTAGCAATATCTTACTTCGTACTGACGCTAACCGATTATTAGTTGCTGCAACAAACCTTGAAATTGCATCGACTCATCATGTTGGTGCCAAGATTATTACTCCAGGCGCAATTACTATTCCTGCCCGCTTGGTGAGTGATTTTGTTTCGAGCCTACCAAAAGGAACAATTGATTTAAAAGTTAAAGACAATCATTTAACGATTAGCTCTGGTAGCTATACCTCAGTTATTAACGGCGTAATCGCTGATGAGTTCCCTGAACTACCAACAATCGATGAAAAATCATCAATCTCGTACAGTATTAGTCCAGCGGATTTCAAACAAGCCGTTTCGCAGACAATTATTACGAGCAGTAATGACTCAACTCGTCCAACGTTAACGGGTGTCTACTGGCACTCGTTCGAAGGTGGTTTGTATCTAGCGGCAACCGATGGCTATCGCTTGTCTGAACGACGGTTAATTGATACAGCTAGTGAGGTAGCCGCAATTATTCCTAGTACTACCCTTCAGGAAGTGCTTCGTACCTTGAGCGATGATGTTACTGAAGTTGATGTCCTATTTGATGAAACTCAAGTTCGCTTCCGGGTTGGTGAATCAGAAATTACCAGTCGTTTAATTGATGGCAATTATCCAGATTATCGACAACTTATCCCTAGTACCTCGGAAACGACTATTACCCTTGATGCTAGTGAATTTGTACGTATCACCAAAATTGCCGGACTATTCGCCCGGGAATCCGGCGGTAGCGTGACCCTTACGGCTGATAAGGAAAAGCAGACTCTGGCTGTCCGTTCAATTGCTTCAGAATACGGTGAGAATACGTCAAATACTCCGGCTGAAGTGTCGAGTGATGGCCAAGTGACGCTTAATTCACGTTATCTTAGCGAGGCATTATCTGTAGTAGACGGTGACGTGGTTGAATTTCGTTTCAGTGGTAAATTAGCGCCGTGTGTCCTGACCGCCAAGGCGAAAGATGTGAATTACAAACACATCATCATGCCACTAAAGAGTTAATTGTAGTATCTATGACAACAATTACGGCGGTATCAGTGCAGAACATTCGTACCCACGAAGCTTTTTCGCTGCAACTATCGTCGCATGTCACCTTGATTACTGGCAAGAATGGGAGCGGTAAAACTTCATTAATTGAAGCAGTCTACATTGCTCTGCAGGGTACGTCATTTAAGGGTAGTGACAACGATGTTCTGCGACGTGATCAGCCATGGTGGCGGATTGCGGTTAATTTTGACGATGACACTTCGCGTGTAGTGAAATTTGAACCGAGCCGGACATCGGGTAAGAAGCAATTTGTGATTGATCAAAAGACGTCGTATCGCCTGCCACCAAAGTATAAATACCCAGTTGTGTTGTTTGAACCAGATGATTTGCGCTTGCTACATGGCTCACCGACGCGTCGCCGTCAATTTATTGATCATTTTATTAGCCAGTTAGATCCGCTGTACGTCGTGGCGCTTCGCAAATACGACCGAGCCCTAAAGCAGCGCAACAACTTGCTTAAACGGCTCGACACGACCCAGGACGAGCTATTTGTGTGGGATGTAGCACTCAGCGAACATGGGTCGTACATTATCGAACAGCGTGTTCAGTTTATCGAGCAGCTTAATCTGCGGTTGAATGATGCTTATAACGATATTGCGCATTCGCAGGATAATGTCTCGATTCACTATTCGCACACTGTTATCGGTAATGCCAAGCAAAAGATGTTAAGCGAGCTGCATGCGAGTGGTGACCGTGACAAATATCTAGGCTATACCAGTATCGGTCCACACCGTCATGACGTTATTTTCCGTTACAATAACTCCCCTGCTTTGTCGGTAGCCTCACGTGGTGAAGTGCGTAGCGTGGTGTTAGCGTTGAAATTTTTAGAAGTCAGTATTATTGAACAGCTGACTGGTAAGACACCGATTGTTCTACTAGACGATGTCTTTAGTGAATTAGATGAAGCCCGACAAGCAGCGCTTATGACGAATAGTCTGCAGGCGCAATTAATTATTGCAACAACGAATCACCATGCAAGTAATGATAATTTAGAGCACGTCGTAAACTTATCGCTCGATAAGTAGAGTTTTCTTGTCGCTGGTGTATAGTCGTGTCAGTACATCAGTAGTATTCGCGTACTCGACGGTCATATAGTAGTCTTTACTGCGGTCAACCTTGATGTTGAACGTGACAGTCTCTGTCATTGATGACCCTTCTGGAAGCAAGTGACGGTATGAATCAATTACCAGGCTTACCTCTTTGAATCGATCTTTTTGCTGCAAGGAATACTCGGCAATGGTCGATTGGATTGATTGAACTTGAACCGGTGTGAGTCCTCGGTCGAGTAAGGTTGAAAAACCTGGGTAAATAATCGCATTCTTAAGTGAACTATCGGTGCCCTGCTGTGATTTATCGGTAATAATTTTTTCACCTGAAGACGGATCGGTGTAGGTGGTGTCTTTTTCGGTGGCACGGGTAAAACCGATAATTGCCAAAATAATAACCCCTATACCTATAACAGCTGCGATGACAATTACGGTTCGTCGATTAAGCATCATGATTCGATCTCCTTATTTCTTATAAAACGCATAGCTAACACTGCCTTCGTCACTACGGATATCAGTGAGAATCTTATCGATCTTTGGCTGGTTTAGTGGTGCAAAGTTGGTATCGGTCTGGCCTGGATCGGCAATCATAAAGTTGCCTTCGTTAGTAATGCCGCGAAGGATAATTGGATGGCGGTTAGCTGTGAATGGTGCCGAACCAGTCGATATCGTCATGACAACACCGCCGGTATCAAAGACTTTTTTATAGGCAGCGATATCACCTTTTTTAAGGATAGGTGCGGCTTTAAGACCGAAGTGAGCTGCGGCTTTGACTGGTGAATTCAGCAGGCTTCCGCCAGTGTCTGCCCAGAGATTATTCTTAGTATAGTAGTTGAATGTGTCGGTCGGATTGATGTTTTGGCCACCAATATTTTTGGCGATCATTGCCAGTGCGGTAGGAATTGAGCCGCTTCGGCATACGGTATCACCCTGAGGTGTTTTTAAATCACCCCACCTGCCACCGACCAATTGATTACTGCACTGAGTAAAGAAGGTGAATTTATCACCCATTGGGCTGTTTGGTAGTGCAGCACCTGTGCCAGCTGCTTCTTCCTTGGCTTTATTTGCTTCGCAGGTTAATGCAAAGGCCGATCCGGGTCCTGTACTTGCACTGTTAACATTTGTTGCCGTACCTGAATCGGCCGTACCGGTACTTTCTGCGGTTGAGGAGAGGTTTTTGAATTGTTCATACAGTAATCGGGCACCACCGCCACGATTCGCTATAACCTGTGCTTCTGAATCAGCCGAGCCCTCGAAATCACGGTGGAAGATATAGGCTGCTTGTTCTGGAGTGGTCGCTGTCTTGAGAGATGCGAGAGCATATGAATGGCTACCGTTTAACTCTTGCCAAAGATAATCAAGTTGTAATGATAGGTCTGTGATTGGTCGGCCGGTTGATTGAGCTAACGCCACGAGTGGTGCTTGCCTAGCGGTAAAAGTCCACTGCGCAAGGCCAAACCCAACGCCATTTACAGGGGTGTAATTTGCTCCGGCAATAGCCCCACCCTGAATGATAGCAGGGTCCATACCGGATTCAGCACGAAGGTTACCGAGGATACCAGCAATTTGTTCAGCAGTAAGGCCCTTACTACCAAGGAATAACCAGGCTTTTTCTGCGTTTGAGTTTCCTGCAAGGGGCCCTGAATTGACATCTGTCGGATTATCAGCACCAGGTAGAGTAACGCTGCCATCTGCGCCTAATAATATGTCGTCTATATAGCAGACCTCTGCATTCGGATCGTAGTAAATAATATCATTACTTCCGAAAAAGCTATCCCAGCAACCGGCTGGCGTGGTTGTTTGATCGGGAATCTTACACTGAGTACCTACCCCGACATCCTCATCAGCTGCATATGCCGAACTACTACTTATCAGCGATGCAAAAACAAACATGGCTAGTGTCGCGAGGGTGAGAGTTCGTTTGAGGTAATGCATGTCTTTAGTATACTTCTAATCTTTAGTTTATATATGATGGTGGAAACGCGTGCTCTTCGGGAGTGTCTTTTGTAACGTTATAGCGGGATAGATAAACATTTGAATAGAAAATATCAAACTTATCAACCGGATAGCCATCGTCTTTTAACTGTTTCAAGGCGGCGGTTTTAATGTCTTCGAGAGTTTGATTAAATGTGGCTGTTGCTGGGACGAACGGTACATTTAACGGCGTAATAAAGAGCGGTTTTTTGGTTGCACCTTCGATTTTAGTGTTGGGATAGTAGTCGATACGATAGGTATCGGTAGCAATCACGGTCAGCATACTATCTGTTCCACTATATAACTCGAGATCATCAAGATTATAACCTAACTGTTCCAGGCTTTTTCGTGCAGATGCTTTTCCCGCCTCTGATTTAGCAACAATACAAACAGCTTTGTTGTCTGCATCAGGCTTTTTGATTGACTGACATGCGTTAATCGCATAGTTGACGCCTGATAGCGGTAAGCTATCGATCAGCTTCTTGTATTGGACTGTTTTGTATTCTTTGATGACTTTTTGAGATTCAGGGCTATCTGCGAGTAGTTTCTTGGCTGAGTCTGTCAGCGGGGTGAGTGCTAGCACGATGCGGCTTGTTTTTTTATTCTCGACGACAATTGTTTGCGTTTCCGTCTGGAAGTCGTCACGAGAGAATGTCGCATTGTATGTGCCCGGTGCTAATTTAATAAACTGCCCATTTTTAATTGTCTGCGTTTTACCATTGTAGGCAAAGTTGATCTCTTGTGGGGCGACGGCAAATTCGATACTTCCCTGTGGGCGTCCGAGATACCATCCAAGAATTGACAGACCTATAATGAGGGCTGCGATAGTGATAAGGAGTGGTTTACTGAGTTGTAATTGCATAACGGATCACCTTTACTATGGGTTAATTAATGGCCATGGATCGAGTGCTGCTGCACTTGGTACACCAGGATTTGGGCTACCTGATTGCCAAATTTCAAAGTGAACATGTGGCCCACTTGAACAGCCTGAGCCACCAGTATAACCGATCAAATCCCCTGCTTTGACGGTTGCTCCGTTAGAGACTAAGAATCTGCTCATGTGAGCGTAAATGGATGTATATGTTACGCCATCTACGTTATGTGTGATCCAAATATCTTTTTGAATTGGTGACTCGCTTGGAACAACTGGGCACCATGATCCGCCTGCAATACTATAAATGTTAAATTCACGCGTTAGAACGACACCGTCACGAGTTGCATAAAATGGTGATCCTGATGGGACGCCAAGGTCGACGCCGGTGTGGAATCCACCGCCACGTGGACCGAACGGACTGACGAGTGCTGCACCAGCAGTGGTTGGGAATGTCCAGCCATCCTTAACGACATTGCCGCTATTTTCGGTCGGAGCGTTTGGATCGATTGGTGTATCGCCAGGCGTAGATGGTAGCGGTGAATGTTTCAGAACCGTATCTTCGCCGGCTAGTGTCGCGTTAACCGGTTCGTCCATGACGTAATTTCGGAAGTTTTTAATGTCGTTCTCGACAGTTCGTTCCTCTGCATACTTTCGGATATCTTCGTCGGATATTCTCACCGCTCCGCCTGAGAAATTCTGAATGGCAATGAGCGCTTCACCTTCGGTTTTTAGTGTGTCATCCGTGTCCTTGTTACATATGGAACCTACGAACCATTCGTAATCTGTGGCTTTCTCACCTTCCTCAAGTGCTTTTGAGGTTTCACCCCATGGGTCAGCTCGGAATGGGCAGTAATCTAGGTATTTTTGGAATTGCTTGCCGTGATCGGTGTCGGTACGTGGCTCGCCGGTGTCTTCATTAATATACTCACCATCAATCATGAAATCGAGTGTTGCATCTGGATCCGAATCCATTTCATCTGTACTTTTTGTAAATGCCGGTAGACAGTAGCCATCACCAACTGCACCAATGAGCGCAAGCGATGGACAGCACTCGGTGTCGGCTATTTTGGATAGATCGATAGGATCCGGGCAGGCAACTTTTCCGTACTGTTCGGCTTTATTTTCGTTAAGGGGCATATAGGTACCAGCGTGTGCACTTGTCACAAGGCTACCAAATGATTTAGGGAGCGTTGAGAATAAGAGGCCTGCGCCTTTAGTAAATGATGTATTGGCATAAGCAGCTACATTCATATTACGGACCATCGACCCAAGGAATGAATATTGATTATATACATCAAATGGTTTGTCTTTTGCATCAATACGCGCAATTGCCTCGTCTTGCTTGCGAATATCTTCAGTTGCGGCGACATAGTCGGTGATCTGTTGTTTTGAGCCAGGCGCCATGCCGTACGACCCTGCCTGCCCACCAAGAATGGCGGCACTACCTGCGTAGAAGGCATCGCCAAGGATGGCGCCATGTGTGTTTTCGTCTATTTGAGATAAGTTCATGTTCACGAGCCAATCAACAATGAGAGGCATCGCCTGCTCTAGCGCGGCACTCATTACAGCTGCAACACCAAGCGCGATTAGGAGACAAACACCAAATCCAACCAATGTAGGCGCACTTGGGAGACATTGAACGACCAGTCCGATAGGGCCATTAGCAAGACCACAAATTGTATGCCCAATAGTACGCGCAACTGGGTCACCGGTAAAGAAATGGACTAACGATGCTAGGACCGCAAGTAGCCCGGCGGATTCCATTGAATGCGCCTTGGCATATTCAGGTAATGGCCCGTTATCTCCAAATTGAGCAGCTTTCCATCCATATGAATCTGGTGCCGACAGGCCCTCGCTACCATCTGTAGTACCAGTGTTAGGGGTTGTTATTCGATCACCTAGTTCGCTTGTAATAGATGGGTCAATTCCTCCTCCATCGCCTGCCTGTAGTTTATTGGCAGCATTGAAGAATGCTAGCGCTACTGCCGCGAATGCGGCGTATTTTGCCAGTTTTACTGCGGCCGATACGGCACGTGACGTATTAAACGTCAGACAGGCAGCAGCAGCAGCATTGGTAGGTTTAGAGGATAATTTACCTAGGGTACCCGTAAGCTTAGCGAAGCGAGTATTTTTTAACTTTTCTTCCATTGTGGCATTAGGATTTGGCGTAGCAACAGCTTTGTCTTCGGGTAAATTAAACGTCTTTCTTAACGACGCTTTAAACTTCTCCTTCGATTCACTCGCAAGTTTAAATGCCTTAGTTAACCCCAATTTAGTTTTAAGCATAGTGCCAAATTTTGTATTCAGGAAGTACGCTGTTTTCGAATTATAGACTTGGCTAAATTTGGCAAAATTTACCGGATCTTTCATCGCCTCTTTAAATTTAGCACCGTTATCAACCACCGTCCCGTCCGGAAGTGTCATAGATTTAACTACCCAACGACCGAATTTTTTCTCTCCTTGCACATCGAAGCCTCGCGCATCGAGGTTCCGTTTCATACCGTCGCTCATTGTGCCCATTTTGCAGCGAATATTACACTTACCGTCTTTACTCTCGGAGAATGAATTTTTGGTGTTATTAATTTTTTTGGCCATTAATGCCTTAGTACGAACGGTCAGCGCAGGGTGTGCGTCGTTAAAGTTATTCGTAAATATTTGCGTCATTTGCACAAGAAGGAGCGACGGGGATAATAGGCCTGTAATACCAAATGCACCTGCCGCAAGTAAGAGCACGATACCACCGAGTGGGCCTTTTTTTGTGAGGCGCATCTTTAAGCTTATTGGCTGTTTACCCCCATTGCCGGTGACGGTTGAGTTCATCGGATTCGCTTCTTCGCGATTCAGGGTGTCATTACGGTTGTCGTCGATGTTTTTAGCGCCGCCACTAAGATCACCGGACTTGCCTGAAGTATCACCAGCGGTAACTGGATGATCATCTAGTCCATCATTAGCACGGTCATAGCCAGAAATATCGTCACGATTTTCGAGTTTATTAAGTAACTCGCCCGGATTTGCCCGGTCGTCAGCTTCCTGATCGTTTTTATAACTGAATTGTGATCCTCGTGCCATAAGTTGTCTCTATTATACTCCACCTGTCCCTTACTATAAGCGTTTTTCTTATAGTGGTGGTGCAGCTGTAGACTTGGTTGGGTTGGTAGTAATAAGCCCGTGTTCGGTTGGGCTAGCCTGGATTTGAATATGGACGTGACTTTGCCCAGCAAAGAATAGGCCCTGTCCGACTGGGAAGTTGGAAAGACGCTTCTTTTCTTCCTCGGTAAGCTTAAAGACATCCGATAGAACATCGACTGCACTAGATGACTGCTTTAACAGTAATTGCATTGATGAGTTGGCGACAATCGCACGGCCCATCTTACTACCCATAAAGTCTTCAACGTCCTGGGTAATAGTGGTGAGACCTAGATAGTATTTACGAGCGCGTTTCGCGAGACTAAACAAGAAGTTGGCTGAGTCGTCGTACTTCATCAACTGCCATGCCTCATCAACGATCAACATGCGTTTACGTTGCTGTGAACGAGTGATGTTCCAGATGTGACTAAGGACAATGTACATTGCTACAGGACGAAGTTCGTCTTCAAGATCACGGATATTAAAGACAACCATATGGTTATTGATATCAATGTTACTTTGCTGGCTAAAGATACCCGCAAATGTACCGGTGGTGTATTTGCGTAGACGCTGCGCCAATGACGGACCCGTGCCACCCATGTGTAGCAACGTATCATAAAGATCAGAAATGGTTGGTGGTAGAGAGTTATGTGTCAAAGGATCACTGGTAATGCCGGCACGAGCGTATGTATCGATCAATCCCTGGTCAAGATCGGCTTCTTCGGATGGGTTAAGTCCCGCCATAACTTGCCCACTAGCGGTCATCTGGCTCCCACCAAGCATCAAACGTAGTAGACCATGCAGTGTCACAAGGTTGGCACGCAGTGCATCGTCGGCTTCTTCGCTGTCGATAACACGTGGCAGATCAAATGGATTGATACGTGTATCGGCGTTCAAACTGAGGCGAATATAACTTCCACCAACAGCATCAGATAATTTTTGATACTCATTTTCTGGGTCGATAATCAGAACATCAGATCCAACCATCATGCTACGAAGCGCTTCGAGCTTCACGGTGAATGACTTACCGGCACCAGACTTAGCAAAGACGACCATGTTGGCATTTTCAAGTGTAAACCTGTCAAAGATAACCAAACCGTTATTGTGCATATTGATACCGTAGAGGACACCTTTTTCTTGGGTCAAATCGGCACTGGTGAACGGGAAGCTGGTGCTGATCGCACCGGTATTCATATTGCGGCGAATCTGCAGCTGGTCACTCATCTGTGGAATCGTACTGTTAAGTCCCTGTTCTTGCTGGCTACTTGCAACCTTGCTAAAGATTAGTTGCTGACCAAACAAGGTTTCGATCTTGTGTTGCACAAAACTAAGCTCATCCAAGCTATCGGCATAGAGTGTGACATACAGGCCGTAGCGGAAGAAGCGCTCAGCACCAACTTGCAACTGGTCACGGAGTTCCTCAGCGTCAGCCATAGCCGCTTCAAGGCCTGGGTCACGGGTGCGGCCCTTTTCGCCGTTGATCGACATTGATGCTTGTAGTTGTGTTACCTTTTTACGAAGGTTATTTAGCACTACCTGGCTGTCGACTGGATAGACGAACATACTAATATCAAGAACCTCATCGATATTAATGAGTGAGCTGAGCCAACCGGTGTAAATTTCGCGGGGATAACCATAGATATACAGCGTACGACCATACTTGGTGCCTAGGCGGAAGTGTCCAGAGTGAATCTCGAGGCTACTTGGCGCAATTAGGTCACGTAGCGTCGTCATGCCCTTTAGAAAGGCTTGTTCAACCTCTAGCTGCTCGGCCTCACGTTGTTTGGCGGCAATATCAACTGCGTCTAGTTTTTTCTTGGCCATGATTACATCTCCCCTTCTTGCAAGTGTGGACGAGGTGCCTCACCCTGTCCCTTGCGGACATACGTTGATGTAACGTCATTAAAGTTACCGAGTGGTTCCCGGACGGCCGTGTCAGGGTTATACATGTTGTAGTATAGCTCACCGAGCTCTTTAGTATTTAACTGTACACTTTTTACACCAATTTGATACAAACCACTAGTGACAGAGTCGACACGGTTTTTGATTTCATCTTTTGCCTTGTCGTAGGTTACTTTATCGATTTTAGTCGCGTTTGTTTGTGGACCACCAAAGATTTTACCAAAGAAGCCTTTTCCCTGATCCTTTAAGGTTGCAAGGTCGCCTGATGGGTAGAACGGTACGATAATGAAGAAACTCTTGTCCATAATGTTCGCTTCTTGTGACAGCACATCAATAAAGTTGATGTAGTCATCCATCAAGACGTTCAAGAGCATATTATCCTGTGCGCGGCGAATAGTAACCAGACGATCAATATAGGGACCGATATCAACTCGTTGCGAACGGATAAAGATTTGAATTGGAAAATACAGCGCATTTAGGAAGTTTTGATAGCTATACTCGACACCTTCTCGTTCGCGTGAACTCATCAAATCAAAGTTGATTGATTTACAGGCGATGACCGCACGAAAACTCCCATCGTTCATGATTGCCATGTTTTCGCGGATTTCTGAGATAAGAAGACTATTTTGTGTCGTGTTTTGATTAACCGGCTTGGCAGCTGGTTGACCACCTGCTGCAGGAGCACCAGGCGTTGGCTGGGCAGAACCGATCACTTGTTGTGGAGTAACTGGCAGAGCCTGAGGTGGTTGTTGATTATTCGGTGGCACGATCCCATTCTTCCTTGTCGTTTTTACCTAGTGGACGTTAGCGGAGCGATATCACTACTTCATTTTCGGACTCACGTTGTTGCTGAATCCGGTTCGCTTCATGTGCAATCGTGGCAATAGATAAATCAGGGTTATTTGCTAGGTTTATTATATCAGGAGAAATCACATTTTCGCTAGTGGTTATTGGTTCTGGTTCAGGCACAGGGGTAGGTTCGATGATTGGCGCTACTGGCTGAGGAGCGGGCTGTTCGCTAAGTGGACGAATAACCGATTGGCGGATCGAATCTGGATAAGGATTGTAATCAATTTGTGGATTAACTGCTGGTTGCGAGGTGGCGACAGGTGCTGGTGGTGCAAAGGCTGTGGCTGTGATATCAACAGGCGCCGTAGGTATCACTGGTGTTGCAGGAACAAGTGCGGCGTAGGGGTCAATAACGGCCGCTGGTCCTACTTGTGGAGCTGGTAGTGGCGCTAGACCAGTTGTGGCTGGCTGATGCATGCGGTCCATCATGTCTTGTCGTCGCTTGGCATCGGCCTGATCGATCATACTGTCAAATGAACGGGCTACTCCCCCTTCATTGTCTAGTACGTCTTCAGTTTGTTGAGCTTCGAAAAAGACTTCGTTTTGCATCGAGCTAGGTATTTGTGGCGTAGCTACACCACGAATTGCCCAACCTTCGGAATCGACAATGTTCGCGAGATATGACAGGCGGCGTTCGGCCTCGGTTTGGGTCAAATCTTTAGTACGTTGCACTTCAACGACCTTTGGTGCGGTAATTTCAACGAGTGATTGAATGCCGTCTGCTTGCCATAGTCGTTTGCGAGGTTTGATGTAAAACGAGACAACAGCGGCTAGATAAATTTCCATTGGCTGATCTTTGCGTAGCGGTAATGCCAAGGCGCCGAACAAGAAAATTATCGGAAGTGGTACAAGTGCTAATAGTGGAAATAGTTGAAACAATCCCCATGCGATTGCTATCGAAATGGCAACAATAATCAAATACACAAACTGACGAAAGCTAAACGGACCGATAAGTTTATCGTCTGCTTCGACATCTTGTGGAACTTTATATACTGCCATAATCTTTTATCCTAAGTATAGCACTTATGGGCGGTCATTATTTTGGTCTGGTGGTGTCAAAATCACCGCACGGCCACTGCCAGTTGGCGCTGAGGTGCGGCCAGTAGTTGGATTACTATTGTGTGGGATGTTAAGAACGTCGGGCTGTTGAGCGGCTGTTTGCCGTACAGGCGGTGCCTGCGGAGGTCCTTGCGGAGCAACTTGGATAGATTGAATAACGGCTCGTTGAGCTGGAGTGATGCGTCCAGATATACGTGAGTCATCAAGGGCCTTGAAAGCCTCAGCCTGTACTTGGGCAATTTTTTCAGGTGCTACACCTGGGTGACCTTGAGCAATAACACGCTGAATGCGCTCCAAGCTGGCCGTATCGTTATTTGGAATAATCTCTGCAGAGAACTTACCTTTATCCATGGCACGTGCCGTTACCCTATCGAGATCAGCATCGGTTTTAATATTGCCTTGGGCGATATCATCAATAGTCTGACCTCCAAGGTAGGTTGCTTTATTTGCAATACCACTTGATGCTACGGATGAAGACAAGATCTTGCGCTGAGCGTCGTTCATTGATGCTGATGATTTAATGATATCTTCGACATCACCAACCGTTCCAGTGGATACGCCAGATGTAATCGCCGCCGAACGCATTCCCGCATCTAAACCAGAGAGTTGCCTCGTTGTTCCATCAGCCATTTGTTTATCGATGACTCCACCTTTCGCAAGCTCTTTAACTTGACTAGAATCAAGGTTCATATGTTCAATAACCGCACTCGCTGCCTTGATTTCCTTAGAGGCTAGCTCGGCTTTGACATTAATTGCTGCAGCCTCGGCACGCATTTCGGAGCCTTCACCGCCAGCTTGCGCTAGGCTCTTCCTGAAGCCTTCGCTCGTCGCTGCTCGATCCGAGACATAATCGGCGTTGGCACGGTTAAGCTCTGTTTTGCGGTTGTTTAACACTGCTTCTCGTGCCGCCTTACCTCGTGAGAACATACCCTTGCCCGGAAGCGTTCGATACCCGTTCATGGCCTTTAGACGACGATATTCTTGGCGATTTTTATTGTATCCTTCGGCACCTTTTCGCATACGGTCAAACGGACCCTTGTTTGGATTATTAACAAAGGCACCAACACGGTTAAGGACGCTACCTGCTGTTTTCATAATAATTGGTGTTAACGCCAATGGAATGATTGCAATTAACGCACCCATAATTTGCATCGCAACCAAGTAGGCAGCATTATTCCCCTCTGCGGGCGTGTTTAAAATAATTGCGGATGCGAGTGCTGAGGCGCCAAATAACATGGCAATAATTGGATACATCAATAAGAGAGTTTTAAATAGTCCTAACCACTTCTTGAACAGAGATTCTGTGTTTGGCAGTAAGTACGCTACGAATGCAAGTGGTGACACGACAATCAGCAGAACAATGAGTGCCTGTCGAACGCTTAGAACTGCCAGCACGGTAAGGATAGCGACAACTGCAGCAAGAAGTGCCGGGAGTAAAGCTGATAAACCAATATATAGCGCGGCTGCTGTGCCTGCTAATACTGCTACTGAAATGGCTGCCCAGCCCTGCATTTGAGGATCATCTCCTATTTGTGTTGCGTTTACGCCCGTCGGTAGACCGCTTCCTGTCGTGGCGTCACCAATCTGATTCTTTAAACCGTCGAATAGGCCATTTAACGAAGCCCCTAGAATGTTAGATATATCAACTGCAATCGCACATATCCAATAAGAGACGTTAACTAATATGGCGGCAACAATTAACCTTGGTAACATCTTTTTTACACCATAATTGCTCAGGCCAATGCTTGTTAGTTGCGAAAAGATAATAAGCATGAATCCGATAACAAAGGCGACGTTGGCAAAGTTGCGCATAACCGTCCATGCTGTGTATATATTGGCAGATCCACCTGTTGTCATGAGCGGTGCGACGGTTAAAAGTGCGCTGACGAGACCGTACGCGGCGTCGACAACTTTAGATACTTCGGTGACGAGCGGACAAATAATCCAGCCAATTCCCTTTACTTCACAGCTGCTATTGAATGTCCCGCTTTCACCGTCACCAAACCCTCCCTCTTCGGCCGCTGGTGGGTCTGCTGCAAATATACCAAGACCCGGCGCGACAGATTGTGCGCTAGTGGCATATGTATTGCTTGTAGAAAAGACTGACAGACCAAGGCTGCCAATTAATAGGCCTACAAATAGAAAAAGCTTCATTTTCATAATCGTTATGCTTTGATTATGCAACAACGACTATGAAAATGAAAGCTAATTCGGGTGTGTGCTAGTAATGTCTATAGATATAGAAGATCAGAGCTTCTTAGACGGTACCATCTTTGTAACTTTTGCAATTTGCCAAGGCTGTTGAGATTTCTGTTCACCAGCCTTAAGTGGTCCAATGACAGGGTCGGCAGCGACAAATTTATAGACCTTTGGAGGATTTGGCCAGTCTGCAGCACTATTTTCTGTTGAGTTGCTAGTATAAGCATACTCAATGCCACTATCTGAGCCGGTTGATACAAAGGCAACTTCAAAAGGATGCTCTTCATTTTTAGTAGCAAGCCATTTATCGAAGTTTTCTTTACTCTCTTTGATCATGGTTGCTTTAAATTCACCACCATCACCTTGGAATAAATCATCATAGGCGGTCAGTTTCATTTCAAGTAAAGCGTGCGGGCCTGTGGCGCCTGACTTTGAAACGAGGTGTTCACTATTGGCAAGCTCTTCGCCAGAGAAACGAATATTTAACATTTCGTTAAATTTTTTAACAAACGCAGGTAATGTTCTTGAACTATCTTGGTATTCGCCAAATGTAACCCTTGCGTTTGCAGCAACTGCATCATAATCTTTGATGTCAGCTTCAGTTACAGGACTATAGGAAACTGTCTCACCATTAGTTGGCGCAGGGAGTGGTTTCTCTCCTTGACCAGGTACAGCGGGAGCTGTTGCAACAGGAGCTTGTGGTAATAGGCCAGGTTTAGCTGCGGTAGTCGCAGCATTGAAGCCGACATAAGCACCGGCAGCAACCGCAAGACCCGTAATACTTGCGATGATTGCGTTGCGGCGTTTGTGATTAGGTGCTGCAGACTGTTCGTGATGTGCGGCAACTGCGGCGCGCTTCTGATCGATAAGCGCCTTCTCTTCTGGGCTCAGTACAACTGCTTCACCACCGAAACCATCGAAAGGTGTTTCAGGTTGCGTAAGGTTATCAATTTCATCTTCTGTTAGAGGAGGCAAATCAGAGTAAGGTCGTTCTCGTACATTTTCTGGGACATATTTGCCGCCGCCGTGAGGCTGAGGTGTGTCGTTAGTTGATAGTGGAAAGTCTTCTGGGCTTCGTTCGCTCATGTGGCTTGTTTCCTTGTGCGCTTATTTGGGCACGTAACTGATTTA
>CAMLED010000002.1 GCA_946479115.1 uncultured Candidatus Saccharibacteria bacterium
TTGCTAGGTCAGATACGAGCGCTTTTGCTTTGGCTTGTTCTTGTACGCCGATATAAGACACGATGACGATACCTGCCAGTACGCCAATGACGGCAATCACAACCAGAAGCTCAACAACGGTAAATCCTTTTTTTGAAACAAGACTGCGAATCATATAGCCGTAGTATAAAGGATAAGCGTAATGACCGTCAAACAATGAAGAACCCCCGCCTCTCGTAGTGAGTGACGGGGGTTTTCTTCTAGCGGATGTTCCTGAGGCCATGGACGATTTGATCGTAGCGATTGACCGTCACTAGACGACGCATGCTATCTTTCATTTGTTTTTTGGGCCTAGGCACAGAAAGCAATATGCCAGTTGCGTACGGGAACAACCGGACGTCGTGCAGTGCAAGTGAGTTACCACCTGACATTTCTATCCATGAATTGCTGTTGAATTGGATATCAACGCCGCCCGGGACAATCGCCGCTTCGCCAGGCATTGAAGGCCTCCAGGTAAGGACGTCAATCATGGCTCGCATCGTCCAGTTTTTGGGATTGGCAAGCTTATTCCGGTATTCAATGACGCGGGCTTCATCAAGACGGACAGCCAACATCTGCGGCTCTGCGTCTTTTACGATTGGCCACAGCCATTCGTACCGCGGATTATACATTGCGAGTGTGTTAAGGACATCTCGGTCGCTAACATTACTCGGAATGACAGGCAATCCTGATTCTATTAGACGATCACTGAACATTACTTGATCGCGCGGTTCTGTCAATTTGTTGAAAGCGTTTTCGATCACAGGTTTTAACTGTTCGCGAAACACCTCCGACATCTCGGGATAGAATCGACGCGAAAACACTGCGCCCAGACTATTAAGGGCCCTGTTGAAATCGCCGTCCTCGAAGGCTTGCACTGCAAGCAGCACGCCACCCTCTTTGTTGAATGCCTTGTCATTTCCAGCATGCATTGGTGAATTGGGCACTTTCTGCCTTTCTACTAGAAGAACGGTCCTTGCGGCGGGATTGCCAGCAAAGGAACTTAACATATATTTTACCATAAATCACATAGAAAGTCCATGATCTCTAAGGGCTATATTGATATTTACATACTAATATTGTATAATATAATTATAGCTATATCCGCTATTCGCACCTATAGGAAGGACCAAAATGTCCGAAGGTTACAATGAATACAAAAGTGGGCCAGGCTTTGGTCCCGAGGATGATCCATACGACGCTCTCGATGCAGATGTCGTAAACTCTCACCGAATCGATCCTGATTTGCAGAAGCGCGCTAAGAAAGCCGTAAGTGAACCAATGGAACCAAGCGAGTTACCCGATCCTGTCTACATAAGTTCACGCCCGCGCAATCCGTTCATTCGGATCTATCGCTGGCTACGTGATCTTCGTCGACGTTAACCCTTTCTATGTGCGAAGGCCGCTGTCATTACGATAGCGGCCTTTTGCTTGGATTTAATTGTTCGTATAGAACTAGTCGTCTTTTTTAGCAACGAGCAGTAGGATACCTGAAACCAGACTTACGAATAGTAGTGTACACACGGCAAAGGCTGTTGTGTTCTTCTTGGTGCCTTTGTAGATGCCGTAAGAGATAACGGTCATAGGAATCATCCATGCCAGTGGAATCAATGTCCATCCGACAGCAACTGTACATACCAGGTTGAGGATAAAGGCAACGAGGCGAAGTGTTTTGTCATTGTCAGCTGGTGCTGGCGTTACTGTTGGTGTGGTTGTTTCTTGCATGAGTTGGACTTTCCGAGTTATTAGATATTGTCACAATTTTACCATAAGGTTCAGGCTGATCTGTTATTCGCGATAGAAATCATCTTATTTTTATAATAAAATAGACAGAGTTCGGATTGGGACGACGGCTCTATGCCTACGTCCCAATCCTTTCTCTGTCTAATGAAGAAAATAATCTTCATATCCTGTCTATCAGTTAACCGCGAGGCCAACTGCAATGCCGGTGAGCATACCAGATGTTTTGCCATTATCTTCAGCGTCGTCGAGCATAACTTGAAGCTCCGCTCCGCTCACCAGCACACTTCCGCAGTCTGGACATACGTCGATAATGCAACCCAGGCTGTTGATGTGCTTTTCCATTTGAGCGCCGTCAACTGGACATTTGTAGCGCTGCTCGGCCGCAGCTTCGTGTTCCATGTAGCAGTCACTGCAACAAGGTTTCTGTGGTTCACAATCAACGAATGTTTTGCCTGCGGGACCAATGGTCCAGGTGTTACAATGCTGACAGTGCTCACGGCTGGTTATCCATCGGATTTTCTTGATAATGAAGCCTGTGACCAACCATATGATTACCGCGGGTATAACCCACATGAAAATCGCTGCAACGATTGCCAGAAAATACTGGCCGGGATCGTTGAGATCGGCCGCATCATTCCAAAGTCTGATTGGAGATAGGAAATTCATTACCACATAATCCCAAAATGTGTTCATTTGAGCCTTCCGGGGTTGTTTGTCAAAGATCAGGAATGAAGTAATTATAGCACTTTTTTAATAAAAAAGCAATAGCTTGATGCTGGTCTTATTTGTCGTCGCTAAGATCGGCGAACTTGGCGGCCATGGTTGGGTTGCCGCGAGTTAGGCGTTTGATCGTCAGGTCTTCGGCTTTATTGTTAGCCAGGCGCAGATTGTTTTCTGATGATAGCAACGCGTCTTTTGTCTTTTGTAGATGGTCGATGGTTTTGTCGATTTCGTCGATGGCGGTTTTGAATTTACGGCTAGCTAGGTCATAGTTTTTGGCGAAGCCTTCTTTGAATTTTTCCATGTTGTTTTCAAAATTCGTAATGTCGACGTTCTGGGCTTTTACCAGCGCTAATTCTGATTTGTATTTCAGTGAATTCAGTGCGGCGTTGCGTAGCAATGTAATGATCGGGATAAAGAATTGTGGGCGGATGACATACATCTTGTCGTGACGGTGTGACACGTCAACGATGCCAGAATTATAGAGTTCACTATCGGCTTCCAATAGCGATACCAATACGGCGTATTCGCACTTCTTTTCAGTGCGGTCTTTATCTAGTTCGCGCAGGAAGTCTTCGTTGCGGTGCTTGGTGGCGGTTTCGTCACCTTCGTTTTTCATCTCGAACATGATGCTGATAATTTCGTTACCATCATCATCGGTTTCGCGGTAAATATAGTCACCTTTACTGCCGGTCCGGGCGTCGTTGTCCTTTTCAAAATAGGCATTTTGAAAGCCAGTTGCGCGCAGTTTGTTAAACTCGGTTTCGCAGTGCTGTTCCAGTGTCTCGCCTACCATCTTGGTCGAAAGCTTGGCTTTCATGTCTTTGTAATACGCGATCATTTCGTCTTTCGACTTTAGCTCGGTTTCGTATTTGTCTTTTAGTGACGATTCTAGCAATTGCTTTTCGGTGTCTTTGGTCTTTAACTCACCTGCTAGCTCGTCTCGCTCTTTTTCAACTTTGTTGACCGCTTCGGTCACAGCCAGGCGTTTTTCGGTATCAAGCGCCTGCAGCTTAGCCTTTAGTTCAGCTAGCTGAGCATCCTTTTCCGCCGCGAGGCGCGCAGCTGACAGTTCACCTTCCGCGGCGAGTTCTTTAATTTTGGCAGTGGCGCGAGCTTTTAGCTCGGCGATTTCGGCATCCTTTTTAGAAATGTCAGCCTGCAGCTCATTTTTCGTATTTGCTTCGGCAAGTTTAATTGCATTCTGCTTGTCACGTTCGAGCATCTCACTACGCTGGCGCAGCTCTTCCTCGAACTCGTGATCTCGTACCTGCTTTAAAATATCAGCAAACCCAGCCTCATCAACTTTGAAAGCTTTTTTACAATGTGGACATATAATTTCGTTCATAGCTCTCCTTGCTCTAGAGATGCTCATTAATGTATCTCGTATATATGTTCTATTGTATAGCACTTACAAAAAACTATCGGCCCAATGTCTCAATAGATAATAAAGATTTTATTTTAAATGAGTGATTTTAAGCAATACTGAGCATTGTGTCTATTTTGGTGCAGTGTATCCAGAAATCTGTACACGAATTCAGTGTTGAGATAGCTCGATGGAGGGATATTTTACCGTACCATATCTAGAATACTTAATGTATAAGCGAGATGAAGCACTTACATGACAGTCTTGCTATAATAGATATAGATGACGACAAGTATCAATATTGATGACCTAAAATATGAGCTACGCTTACTTCTTGGTGCGGCTAAAATTTCGAAAGTCTTAGAAAAGGCATCTACGGGTAATGCAGTAAACTACGCCAAAGATTCTGTATACCTACATGCTCGCAATCTTTATAACTTCTTCGCCAGTGATACCAGCAATGATGCCCGTGTGACACAGTTTACGAACCATTCTTTTGACTTATCTTTGTATAATTTATGGATTGGTGCTTTGCATGACCATGCATTACACATAAAGACTAAACGATCTTACAATGTTTCTAATGTAGTAAATGGTATACATCTTAATGACACAACTCAGGACTTTGCGGATGACATAAAAAGAATCTGGACTGAATGGAGAGACATTACTACAGACGCTGCCATTAAAGCGCAGCTCACAGAAGCATTGAATACAGCAGAACAAGAATCTGAAGATGACGCAGTCCTGCTCGCTAAGAAATTATCATAACTTCGGATTACTTATTTTTCTGTTTCATTCTGAACGACCTTCACCATGAGACTCATTCTCATAATTATGTGGACCAACATGACATACAGGCTAAAGTGAGTTTGGTGTATTTTTATTTCACCATGAGCCAATTTATTTCTATAGCTAAATCCTTGTTCACTATATAGATAGAAATCAAGCATCATACAAAAATTCTTTCCCCATAATTTTTGATAATCTTTCCGCGCCAGAAGTCGTGAGTCCAAGGTCTTAGTCCTTGTGCTAATATCATCGCCATTGAGAGTAACTGTATCTAATCCTACTAATTTAGATACATGCATAAAGCAACTTTCAATAAGAGGAACAAGAATGTGAGTTGCTGAAAAGTAATCATTGTCAACGCCGCGTTCAACCGCCGCATCGAATTTGGCTAAAATATCAAAAGAAAAAACATTCCTGTCTACAAGTATTTGTACTAACGCATCTCTTGTAAGCTGATTCTTTGTAATAAGTCTTTGATAAGATACAGCAACAATACCTACGGCAAGATCCATACCAAACTGATAATTTTGTGATTGCCATGTTTTATTGAAATTATCAAAAGACTTTACGTGACCGTTTTCACCATAAGTAATGTGGGTGGCAATTTGAGCGGTTACCGGCACTACTGACTCAGCAGTTTTAATTGATTCATCATAATCTGGTGTTACATTTTGTGATTTTGCGATGTTTGAAATATTCTCCAATAAAGTATCGCTTTTTGTTAATTCATCAATGTGTAAGTTTAGCTCTTCTTCTAATTTTTCCCCATCAGGCAAAGTGATTTCGTGATCCTGAAGTTGAGTTTCAGCTTTTACACTGTATTCAATCATTTTAGCTTTCAACTTTTGGATATTTTGACTGTCCTGAACTCTTTTATACAATTGTAATGCCCGTGCGGAGTCAACCGAGGCGCTCATCCAGTCATTACGACTTGCGGCATCCTGAGCTCTTTTATCCCAGCTCAGAGCTTCGCTAAGGATTTTTGCTTTATTAGGCATCTAAAATACCGTCTTGGTAATTTTATCTGTACCCTCGATAAGATCATTAACTTCATCCGCAGTTGGATCGCGATCTTTGCTATGGTCACATAAGTTACGTATATCACCAAGCCTTTGAATAAGTCTCCACGTCGGTACATTATATACGCCTGAATTCTTCAGTGGATCATTCAGGTCACTAATTGTAGGGTTCTTCTTAACTATCTTGATGATATGTGTCGCCGCTACATTCTGAAGGTGAGATTCCAGAACTACACCAGCGATCACGCCTGCTTCTCGCAGTAATCTGTTTTTTAATAGCACGCGAGCTTTGTCGATCTCATTGTCGAATAAGTCGGCTACTAGCACTTCACGTATGTCCATTAGGGATGAGTTTATTCTTTTATTTGCGGATACAAGAATCTGTGATTGATTGCCAAATAAGTTCTTCGTGGTGTTCGCAGAATTAAAGGCTGCACTCATTAAACTGAAAGGGTTCTCAGCAAGCGTGCTGCCATGCAAAAAATCAACAATACGGTAATTATCACGAGTAAGCTCTTTTCGGGCACCAGGTAGCTTGTAAAGAGAAACAAAATCTTGCAGGCGCTCAGGAACAAGTTGCTCGACTACTTTTCTAGCTTCCGTATACCAATTTTCATATGAGTTTATGAATGTACCACCGGTCGATGGATCTGATTCTTTAGTAAAGCTTTCGTATAAGAGAACGCCCCTTGCAGTCAGATCTTGAAGTTCTTTTTTGATTTTGTCTTGATTAGTAGCCATAGATTTCATCCTTCTTTTCATTTTTAATAGCATGTTCGTACATTGCTTGATATTTGGCAGCGCACTTCTGTGCAATTGTAACAACGCGAGGATTATTAGACTCCAGGCCTTCATTAAAGCGTGCTTTGCGACGCAACCAGTGTTGTGCCGCGGAGCCACTCCATCCATCGGTCAATGACGCGCTTTTTGATGCAATATCGTCTTCGTCCCACCCTGCCTCAAGTGCTAGTTCGGCAAACTCTACCCATTTCTTGTTATCAACACGTGAAAGCGTTTCAAGTTGATACGCCCTTGTGTTTTTATTAGCAAGAATCTCTTTGAACATTTGAATGTCTGTTTTGACCAAATAACGTGTGATTAATTGTGAGCGATCACTTTCTGTCAGGGATCGAATAACTTCAACTCGTTGCTTCTGTGAGAGCACGGGGATCAAGCTCTTAGCTTCACGTGAGAATCCATCAAAATAATGTTCTGTCTTTTCGTTTATTTTTGCTTTCAGCCACTTTACTACAGTATCGGGATAAGATTTAAGAGCAGTACTTACGTGATAATCATTATTCCCATGACCGTCGCTGAACTGATAGTTAATGATCGCATCTTCCCATATGGTCATCAATGTGGTGGGTATGTTGCCTTCTGCGAGATGTGCGACAGCACCTGCGACCATCAGTCCTACGTCGCCTGTAGGGTATTTCAATAAGTGTCTTGTAGTCTCTTCGTCGGCCTGCTCTCTCAGAACGACGATATCGGCTAGTCGCGACATATCCTTCAATAATGGGTAGGCTGCTTTCCATAATGTGTCATCTTTGAAACTACGGCGCAGAACAACTTCAGCGGCAGCATATTTGTGACGTTCGTGCCGCAGAGCTTTTAATAGTAGAGGCTCTGCTTTCCTTGGATCTTTTTCTTGAAGTGCGTTCAAAAAAGGAAAAGAAACATCTGACCTATCCCAACCAGTGATACTTATTTCTGCCCATGCATCGAGGTTAGTAACTATTTCAGATAACTTGTCTGCAATTGTTGAGGTGTGGTCCGGGTATGTTTTATTTGCAATGACAGCTTTTTCATTTACACGAATAAGTCTGCTTATTACTTCGTTAGGTGTTTGTTGTGCGTATTCAGAAGCCAGCTCCCTCGCTGCTTCCGCTTGTTGAGTCGCCATTTTTTGCCAGTTGCGTCTATCATCCTCGTGAGGAAAAATAATATCGTATTCGCGATTGGTAGTAGTCTTTATTTCGTGTTTCAGATGGCGAGCAAGTTCCCGAAGACTTGCCTGTATCCCGGGTTGATCGGCCGTAAGCGGCGCGAGGTCATTAATGATCATAATGGCACCTGCCCTAAGGACTTCGCTCTGCTCTTTGCTAGCGGAATTACCGGTTAACGACCGTTCTTCATAGGTCCATTCCTCAAGCAGATCGATAAGGTAACCGCACGCCTCACTGGGTAGATCCTTAAGTAAAGGTTGTATTGTTGCCCACTCGTTAATCAAAAGCTGTAAACTATATACACTAAGATGTCCGCCACCAAAGCTTATTGAATTGCCGGCGCCCGGGTCATTACGATGCACTTCAAAATGTGGCTCAAATGCGTAGACTAACGTCTGAGTGAAAATCTTATCGTCTTTGCCTGCCGTTTTCCATTCAATTAGTGCTTTTATCAACGCTTTCCTGCGTGGAATTGGATCATTATATCCAGGTTCTATATTCTTGCACCAATTTTGGATAGTGCGAAAAGGATGATTAGGATTTGAATTAAGTGGTCGATCGTCAACGGCTGCCGCATCTAATAAAAGTGGCAGAATACCTTCAGGGTAAACACTTAAAAGATCACCAGGTGCTTTTAAGGCTGCTTCAGGGTGCTCGCTAATAACTCGTTGTGCTTGCTTTTTTCCGAAAACCGCATAACCTCCGTATAGTTTTGGAAGGTCCGTCTTTTCGATTAGCGCATACAAGGCTTCCTTGTCGATCGTTCCGCCTCTTAGGCCTGCATTAAGTATTACTTCGACGACATCATCCAGGCTCTTATACTTACCCAGGTGTTTCGTAGGATCAATTGCTGCTCCCGCATTGAAGAATATCTTTTTTGCGAGATAGTAGCGTAGAGGCGCAGGTCTGACACTGATTGCATCAGGAGGCAGATCAACAACAACACCCCCGAAGGATAGCTTTGCTGCAAGGTTCCCCGCTTTCATTTCAGATATACTTAATATACTCGCTGCATTTGCAAGTGTAATACCGTCATCTCCGCCCATTGCGACAACTGCGAGTAAGTCCAATGCATCTGAACCCAACTCTTTTTCAAAAAGTGCAACGAGATGTTTGCCAAGTGCGTCACCTATATAGACCTCCTGAGCAGCACCACTTAGTACTAATTGGCTAAGAGTCGCAGCGAGTCCCGGCTTACCTTCAGCTTGCGTTACCATCTGATACAACAAAGTGTCCGGACTTTTAACTCCACAGTCTTTAATAATCTCTAGAATCGTATCACGACCTTGCAATTCGACCTCATAGATCGCATCGTCTGCGATAACCAGTTCATTCTGTAAAATGTCTTTGTAAGATAGCCAGCCAGTCGCAACAATCTTGAAGCCAGCGCCTATGTCTTCACGAATCTGTCGTAAGGCTTGGATTATTTCGGGTTTTGTATGCGCATCATCAATGACGAGGTAGTCTGGCTTTTTTTCACGGACCTCGGCTGTTATCTGATCTCGGTTATCTGAAACAACAAAGAGCCCGGCGTGTTCCATGATGAAATGTCTCATGACGAAGGTCTTACCTGAACCAGGTTGCCCAGCAAGCAAGCTATCGCCCTTAGTTTCACTAAGCCATTTCAACACATCATCTCGCCCTCTAACAGAAAGACTCAGAACTGGTCGTGAGGTCATAGGGTTAATTGAAAGCGCCTGCTGATTGCTTTCGAGGTTCAATAGCTTTTTTAGCCATGCTTTGTCACGATATAGCCGGAGGGCAAAGTCGGCCCGTTCATGGACTTTTGTGAGACGAAAACCTTCAGATTTCGCGATTTTTTCTAGATTATTTAGTCGTTTAGGCGAAAGTGCCTGACTAGTAGCAACGATTACCGCACGACCCTTATGTCCTTTTTTGACATACTCTTGAAGGTTCTTTCGAAGATTAGCACCAACATTTTCACCTGTAGTACATACAAGTAATCCGGTAACGCCATTTATGTCGAAAAAATGTCCATCTCTGCCATCATCACCGCCACCTTTGACAGGGGTCAAAGACGGATATATGGGTTGCAGTAAGTCGACTGCAGCAGCTTCAAAAGTATTACCGTGCAATTCGCCCGATAAACCCTCGATGATTTGCTTGTGCAGCTCGTCTTTCATTCAGCATATTATACCATTTTCACCTCTATAAAAACAGCAACATGCTCTACTGTATTTACTTTCCCGTGAGACAGCTTTGCGGCCTTTTTCTTATGCGCGCAAAATTTGATCTAATGTTTTGCCTTTTGCTAGTTCATCAATTAGTTTATCGAGGTAGCGGATTTCTTGCATAAGTGGGTTTTCGATCTCTTCGACACGGACGCCGCAAATGAGACCGGTGATTCGTTTACGCATAGGATTCAGCTGGGATGCTTGGCCAAAGAAAGTTTCGAAATCGGTCTTTGCGATGATGTGTTTTTCTAGGACGTCTTGGCTGTAGCCAGTGAGCCATCGAATCACTTCATCTACCTCATTTTTAGTACGACCCTTTTTCATAGCCTTGGCGACATAGAGCGGATAGACGCTCGAGAAGCTAGTGGTGTAGATTCGATGTTTTTCCATGTTGTTAGTATAGATGAGTTGTCTATGCTTCGTCACGACTATTCCATTCAAAAGTTAATATACAATATATATTGACTTTTATTGCAATTAAGTGTATAATTGTGCGAGCTATTCACGTCGTATTTTAAAAACGAATGTTTGTGGTAGTTCGTTTATATTTTCTGGGAAGGATACGAGTGATTGTACCTGTCGACTTGCATTGTGCGGTTTTGATACCTGCCTGTAGCGAGCCTGATATTGGTCAGACTATCGATTCGGTCGGCCGTCAGACGCGTCGCCCTGGTGTTGTTGTGGTTGTGTTGAACAACTGTAATGATGACGGGCAAACGAAGCGTCTGGCTGTCGAAGCCGCCGAGCGCCACGGTCTCAATCTGGTTGTGCTAGAAATGGCACATAATCAGCATATGAAGGCTGGAGCGCTCAACTACGGCTATGATTGGCTACGCCATAATTGGCCATCAGTAAAATTTTTGATCCAGATGGATGCCGACAGTGAGCTTGCGGATGATTTTGTGGAGTGTACGATTCGTGCACTTGGCAAGCGTCGCAATCGAGATGTCGGTGCCCTCAGCTGCACCTTTACTGGCAAGGCAAATCTGGCGAAAACCAAACGACAAGCAATTGTTATGTGGTTTCAGCGGATCGAGTATGTAAAGTTCCACGATAGTGCGGTTGCACGGGACGTTTCGGTTGTTTCTGGAACGGGCTGTGTGCTGCGCGTGCAGGCACTCGAAGAAATTCGACTGCGTCGCGGACATGTCTGGGCGATTGATTCGTTGGTTGAAGATTTTGAACTGACACTGCAGCTTCGGACAAACGGATGGACAACCCGCAAGTCAGAGCTGTTTCGTGTCTATACTGATCTGATGCCAACAGTCAAAGCGCTCGTCAAACAGCGCGAACGCTGGCAGCGAGGCACTAATGATGAACTGCGCAGATACGGGTTTAACCGTTATACTGCGCTGGATATTTCGAAACAGTGGGTTCACGGCATCGGAATGGTTCTGAATATTGCCGCGTGGGTGTATGTTGGCCTTATCGCGTTATTGGGTCAATTTCATTTTTCGTTCGTTATGTTGGCTTTGATGGGACTAATTATTTTCCGTCAGGCTTACCACGTTCGGTCGCTAGGTTGGCCGACAATGATCTTTGCTGCTACGTTAATCCCCGACACGCTGTATGGCGCGGTCAGGAATTACTGGTGGTTAAAGGCGCTTGTACTTTCGTGCAGGCGTGCAGAGAAATCATGGACATAGGTCCATCGAACGAAGGGGTAACATGTACAATTCCGTAGGCACTCTCGCAACCAGCACCGGCGCGGCCACTTTGGCTATGACCGGTCCGAACGACACCATGCCATTAGTGACGGGTGGCGCATTTGTGCTTATGGCCGTGGGGGGAATGTTATTCCTGATCGGCAGTCGCCTTTCCAAGAAGAAAATCAACGCTGAAGTTCGCTAGCGCGCTTCAGAGCTAGACAGTTCGCTGTCTGGCTAAGCCTGTTTCATTCATTTGAGACAGGCTTTTTTCTTTGGTTAAAATTCGGTAATTGCCCAAGGATTGACGCTGCAGTCGCTAAAGCGCATGTGTGTTGGGGTGATAAGGATGTGACATTGGCCTGGTTTGTCTTTGAATGGTAGTGATTCTGGACGCTGACCAAAGTGAGCTTCGGCGTAGACTGATTCGAAGGTTTCTTCGTTTACTTTGCGAGCAGTCCCCTGTAGTTGTAAGGTCTGACGTTTTTCGGCATTGGTAATGGTGACGGCAACGCGTGAATCACGGTCAACGTTTTGGCTTTTGTGCGACGTTTCGCTCGTGCCAACCATTAAGTCATTACCTTCGGTGACAGAAAACGCAACAGTCGCGCTCATTGGTGCTCCAGTCTCGTCGAGGGTTGAAATGACGCCAATGACTTGGCCTTTGATAAATTCATTTAGCTCTTCGCGGGTTGGGCGAAATCCTTCGGCAGTGTTGTTTTCATCGAATGTATTCATGGTTCTAGTATACGTTGGTTTTTAGTATTTATCGATGTATGCATTAAAGAGTTGATTGAGCATTTTGTACGATGTAGTGATCAAGCCTTCTTGCTGACCAAGAGTCATTTGAACAATTTCGTCCTTTTCGTTTCTGGTGACGGTATGCTTACCGTGCGTATATAGCTCATCTGCAATGGCACGGGTATCGTGACCTTTTCCGTGAACAAAAATCTGACGAATTTTATCTAGGCGTTTAACTGTGTCTTGATGTATGTCGAAATCAACGCCGAGTGTTTCGAAACTATACCGTACGTTCGCCTGGAACGGTAATCGCGTAAGATTGGTATAAATTTCATCCGTAGGTTTAAGATAAAAATCTACGACATTTTTATTTAGATCGGCTTTGTTCTTTTCTATAAAATCCAGAATTTCTTGAATGGATGACATTGCACTGGTTTTATCTATTTGATTGTTCTTGACACCTTTGGCTACTGCCGAAGAAAAACCATCAAGCGCAAAAACGATACTAAGGACCTCGTCTTTGATTGCCTTCGGACCGACGCCAAATCGAACCTTCATGTAGTTGTAAAAGGCGTGTTCAATTTTTGCATGTGCCCTGCTGGCATCATTTTTTAGGAAAAAATGTGCGGCTTTTGCCAAAGCTAGATTATCTATAGGTGTTTCGATATAAATTCTATCCTCGGTGGCATATGTATTATCAGTAAATGCTTTGAATGTCGTTAGGTTGGTATGAAGTGATAGACCATTGTCGAACGCAAAGCTTGTAACCTGACAGTCAAACTTATCGAGTCGTAATGACCAAAACAACCGAAAGGCATGCACTACCGGAAGCCAGTCTGACACGGTGAACAAATGCTCTTTGGGTGGTGTAATTTCGATGCGGGTGTACTGGTTGATGTGATAGCTTTTAGTAGAAAAGTTGTGGCTGGTTTTGACTAGATAACCTTTGTATTTCTCTTCACTAATTAATCCTAGTTTGCTTTCGGCGTTGGCTTTGACGGCTGATTGTTTTGTTTGAATTGTCATGGATTCGTTTGCTGTCGTGGCAATATCTATGGCGATTGACTGATATGAATTAGCGATAAAATCTAAGCCGTCAGTCAATTTCCAGTGAAAGTAATTATCCATACCAAAGGTCCGTCGATTCGAGGATGGTAAAAACCCAAGTCCGAATGAAATGATGTCGGATGTTAAGGTTTGTGCAGGAGAAAAATACCCATCTTCTGTCTCGAGGATTGGGAGCCAGGAGATATTTTGATAGACTTTATCGTTACTAAAAAGCGTACTCAGTTGACGCGTATTTACATCAAAAGTACCGTGACCTTCGATCAATACTTTCTTTGAAGTAAGGTCGTAAATATACAACTTGCCTACATATAATTCTTTTAGCTTTTTCACCATTAATCCTTTAGGTCATAGTAACATATGGCGTAGTTGTCCGTGGATTAGCTGACTATTTTTGCCAAAAGAAAAGGACGAGTAAAGGAGCTTACTCGTCCGGGTGGTCCCCTCGGTCGTTGGTGCCGAGGGGGGGTGATGATTGTGCTATGTGGTGGTTACCTTCGTCCGTTTAGATGGCTTAGCCTTCCTTTGCCAGTGATGGAGTTTGTAGTTGAACTCATCGTTAACGACATGGTCTTCACATCTACAGGAAGGATCGCTGCATTCGCTAATGCGAAGATCGGAGCCATTCTTTTTGAGAGTGATTTCCTGATAAACTACCCACCTGTAAAACAGCTTAATCGAGAACCAGATGGCGCTCGACAGTAAAACGGCAAGTGCGATAAAAGCCACTCCGTATAAATGGGTACCGATCCATCCGGCTACATCTGTATTGTAGTTCTCGAACGTGCGTTCGGCTTCATACTGTGAGCAGTCCTCTAAAAAGGTCGGTGTACACGGCTTGGTCATGGGGTTGCTGTTGGCAATACCAGGATAATAAAGCGGATTCCATATCCACAGCAAACGAGCAATGACATCGCTAAGAGCTAAGCCTACGGGAATCAGGGAAACACGCCACACAATACTGAAAGTACTTCTCTTCTCCACTTTTCTCCTAAGATTGTAGAAGGGATTTGTATATATTATAGCAAAAAAGTGTTAAAAAGTCAATAGACGCCTAGCGTAAATTGCCACCGGTTGCACCGATAACTTCACCTGAGACGTAGCTAGATTCTTGGCTGGCGAGGAATACGTAAAGCGGCGCCAGTTCGGCTGGTTGGCCAGGACGGCCGAGTGGTGTGTCTTGGCCGAATTTGACGATTTTTTCTTGTGGCTGACCATGGGATGGTTGTAGTGGGGTCCAGATTGGTCCAGGGGCTACGGCATTTACACGAATGCCCTTTGGTGTTAATTGCTGTGCGAGGCCACGGGTGAAATTGGTAATTGCACCTTTGGTTGCGGCATAGTCAAGCAAACCTGGTGACGGCTGCGTGGCCTGAATAGATGTCGTGTTGATAATCGTGGCGCCAGGTTTTAGATGCTGCAACGCTTCTTGGCAGATCCAAAACATCGCAAAGATATTGACTGTGAAAGTATCGGTCAATTGTTGTGTCGTGATGTCTTTTATATCCTCGACATAGATTTGCTTGCCGGCGTTGTTGACGACAATATCTAAACCGCCAAGTTCCGAGGCGGCGTCATGTGGCAGCTGGCGGGCAAATGTCTCATCGGTTAGATCACCCGGCAGTAGAACGCACTTTCGCCCTGATTCTTCGATAACTTCTTTTACTTTGTCAGCGTCCTGTTGTTCGCTAGGTAAAAAGCTAATAGCTACATCGGCGCCTTCGCGGGCATAGGCAATCGCAACTGTCCTACCGATACCGCTGTCACCACCGGTGATTAAGGCTTTGCGGCCAGCTAAACGACCTGACCCTTCGTAGGTATCGACGCCGTGCTCGGCCTGCGGCTGCAACTTTGCGTCTAAGCCTGGTTCAGGCTGGGTTTGTTCTGGGATCTCCCCTCCTTTGTATTGTTCACGTGGGTCATTGATTGCGTGTTGGTTCGTCATTCACACCTCCTATGATTTATGCCATTTTTCGTCGTCGCCTTTTTCGTAGCCAGCCTTTTTGACGGCGCTCCAAGCTACTTTGTGCGCTGTCTCTTCGCGATCAGCGTCACCATGTCGTTCACTAGGTTTGTCGTACTGATCGTACGCGCTATTGAACGCTTCTTTATAGATCTCTTGGGCGTGATCAGGAAGAACATTCCTCACACTCTCCGCGAGCTCGTTAATTGATTTGTATGGCATGTCAGGCCTCCTTTCATTTAACGATGGTGTACTTATATTATACCTCGGTTGAGGCATGGGTTAAAGCCGCGTAAGGGCTATAGGTTGTGATGGATACTTTCGCTAAAAGCTCAATTCGTTGAATTAAGCACTTGGTGAAAGGGGTGCGCAGGAGGATTACTCCTGCGCACCCAGTGTCAATCATCTTGTAAGATGATCAACGACTAGACCTTACATTACCCTTCGGCAGTCTGGCGGCCGTATTCGAGCACTTCCTCGGGTACCATGGGTACCGGAGTGAGCTCGAGCGGCTGCTGGGCTCGCGTGACGAGTTCGATGACCGCCTCGTTGAGCTTGACGCCGGATTCTGTGATCCGGTGACCTGCTGTCACGATGGCGTCGGTCACTCGTGCACGCTGTTCCTGACCTTCACGAACGGCTGCCTCGATGCCTTCATTCTGAGCGACGATCGAGTCGGCCATAGCCACGATGGTTTCGGGACGGAGAGACGGGGCTTGGATGATCTTGGCGACCTTTGGTACAGCCGTAGCGGCTGCATCGGCGAACATCGTCAAAGCGTCGTTCGTCAGGTTGTCAATTTCTTCCTTTTTCTTGCCCGCATCTTCTGCCTGAACCAGAGTTCCCCAGACCGCAATGGTCATCTTGAGGGTCGGGATCGTCAGTTGGACCAGGAGGCCCAGCCGTTGGTCGAGACCATAGCTGATTTTGCGGATGTTGCGGATCTGTGGCGAGGTGGACCAGGCGACAAACAGTCGCTGGACAAACTCGTTGGTACGAACTTCCACGTCGTTGATGAATTCAGCGATGAGGGTTTGGCGTTCGGTCAGATCGCGCTTTTCGGGCGAGTTCTCTGTGGCGTTGGCGATTTGCGGTTCAAGTTTCTTCGCCTCGGCAAGAGCTTCGTCACGAATCTGTTCCATGATGGCGATGACGCCGATGAGCTGGGTGATGGCCAGTTCATTTTCACGGTACAGCTCGTCACACAGCAGCACGTTGCGTTGCAGCTGCTGGCGATTCTCGACGAGTTTTCCAGCTGAGCGGTCGAGACTCGTCTCGACCTTCAGGCTGTCCTCGTAGAGGTCATCCAGCAGGTTGCGTGCTCCGCGAAACATGTTGCTGAGCGTTTGCTTCCAGTTGTCGAATGCATCGAAGACCTTCTTGACCTTGGGGTCACTGGGGTCGTACTTGTGCCGAAAGTCGCTGACAATGTGGTTCATCTCTCTGGTGATTGTACTCACCTCGGGGATGTCGAGCTTGGTTTGCTCTGCCAGTATCCGGGATACCGTTCGGTTGACTCCGTCGAGTGACTGAGTGCCGAAGTTCGACAGTTTGGTGCTGTCGAGAAGCATTTCCGGGTACAAGCGGGCGGCGACAGTCTTGACCTGATCGAGCTGCGCTGGCGCAAGAACGGCCCTGCAGGAGAACGTTTGAAGTGTTCCCCCGCTGGCCGCCTTGGTGATGGCGGTGTCGACGGCACCTTTCGGTTCCGTCTCCTTGCCTTCGATTGCAGCGAAGTCGATTGCGATTTCAGGTGTGGTTGTTGCAGACACGGTGGTCCTTTCCTAGCGAATGGTTGGATCGTCGGACGGATTTGCAGATGCGAGCATTTTGATATCGACTCGGAAGTCGGTCAATGTGCCGCTTTCAACCTCTTGGATGTTTTTCAGAACGCCTGCTGCGTACTGCCCTGCGGCAGCCTTGCCATCACGTAGGTAGATACCTGTGTTGGGTTCGTAGTAGCGTGGATTCTTTTGAATATCCGTGTAGGTGACGAGCATCTTACGCACTGTCTGTAGGAGGCCTTTGTAGTGCGCGGTGGTCTGGTGAATTTCACTTGATTTGTTACGGCGGAGTCGTTTGAACAGCTCCATCGTGTCAAAACTGGCTTGGCGCAATGTCCGAGCCATCTCTTCATCGTCAAGTGTAAACTCATCGATTGCCGCGAGAAGATCACGAATTTCCGTCGGCGTTGCCGCCTCGGCCAGTTCGTAATCTTTGTTGACCTGCGTGGTTTGTCGCTTACGCGATTTGAGCCACGCATAGACCGCTCCAAGGCCGCCGGTAAGTAGTGCGACAACAGCTATGGATAGCCACAACAGACCGCCATCAAAACCGCCAGAATCTGGTGATGTTGATGGTGTGGTCTCGCTTCTTACTTCTGCGACAAAATCCGTGAGGGCTGCGCCAACAGAAGTATTAGCATGTTCGGCTTCGTTAGCGATTTTACTCGCTTCCCCACCGGGTAGTGCACCTGATTTGGCTTCGAGGTCATTGCCAAAAGCAACGACCACGGTTTGCCTGCCAGATTGATTGCCGACATCGGATACGAATTGGGAGATGTCTCCTGCTTCGGTACCAGCATTCGAAGGTAAAACGACAACAGCGATGCTGGTGCCAGTTGTTTGCTCTTCGAGCTTTGCCTTGGTGGCAGCGTCAATCGTGCGTACTTCGGGTGAAACGTAAACATTGCTAGTCTGCAGTGCCTGGACCGCCTCGTCGAGGTAGCTTGCCGCGTAGGCAATGCTCGGCGTTGCTACAAGTAGCAAGGTGGCAAGACCTAGCGCGGTGGCTGCGATATTTCGCATTGTTCTCCTTCCAAAAGCGGTCAAGACGAGTGGATAATGTAGGTTTGATTGTTAATGAGGTAATAAAAAATCACCATCTTGAGGGAAATCCCCTCATATAAAAAGATGCGATGTATCTTCTTGTATGAAATGATTTCAAAATTGTAGTGGGATTGGGGTGACCGTAATGGCCACCCCAATCCACGATGGACTAGAAGTTATTGATTACTGACTTGAACACCAAGCTGAGGCGCCGAGGATTCGACGCATCAAACACCTGGCCACCAGATGCCTCTGCGATTCGACGTAGGTCGTCCAGAGGTGCTTCGCTGCCGTAGATGATTGGGAAAACGCGCACGGGTGCGGCGTCATCACCTTCATCGGGGCCACGAAGCTGGCGTACAAGTGCGTCGATATTGACTCGTGAACCAGAATCTTGGCCATCAGACAGAACGACGATGGCATTGATTCGGCCCGGCTGGGCATTCTCCTTCATTTTCTTGTGAGCGGCAGAAATGGCATCGTAAAGCGGCGTGCCGCTTACAGGCGTCAGTTTCTTTATCTCGGCGGACAAGTTTTCACTGTCACCACCCAACGGCTTGACCGAACGTAGCTCGGCCATATTGTTGGGGATGTCGGTTGTAAAGGCTGTAACACCTACCTCGTCCGTTGTTCGAAAATGCTTGAGTGTCTCGACGGCGCTTGCGATAGCTGCGTTTAGGCGGCTAGTGTTCGCTGCATCTCCAATCGATTCTTTCATAGAGCCCGAGATGTCGATCAGCTCCATGACACTTGAGGGCTTTCGTACGTCATCTTCCCACTGTGTAATGGCAGTTGAAACGACAGGTACCGACGGCTTTTCGAGAAGAGTCGTCGGTTTGTCGGGAGTAACACCGTTTTCCGCTGTCACAAGACCGCCTGGTTTGGCGGCCGGATCAAGTGGTCGGAATCCGAAATCACCCAGAATGCTTTGAGCGGCTGGGGTTTGAACGAACTTTATGAATGCCTCTGCGGCAACACGCTGCTCTTCGGTTACCCAATCTGCGGACTTGCCGAGAGCAACAATTGGATTGTCGCTCTCGAGTGAGCCTTCGGTTGGGTAGATAGCAATCAGAGGTTCATTCGGTTTGGTCAACTGCTCGCCCGGCTTGATGACCCGACTGGTCGGGTTGCCGATATTGTAGTTGATGACCGATGTTTCCTCGAGTGCGATTGCTGAAACGTAGTTCAACCCCTGGTTGTTCTGGTCACGCTTGTAAACGCGGTCCAGGACGTTGCCAGTAGTATCACCATAGTGAATAACACACGATTCCAGTTCTTTGGAGAACTGGGTGCCTGCAGCAATATCAGCCTCGGTCAGTCCAGACGTTTTACCTGCGGCTGTGTAGTTCTGCATAAGTACAGAGTTCAGGCCGGTGGTTGACGTTGTTGGATTGGTCTTGGCGATTTTAAAGCTGCCCCAGACTGCATTGGCACCGCCAAACTTGCCCCAACCTTTCGGGTCGAGACAGAGGTCGTGGAGGTCACGCAAGCTAATGTCTTTGTTGGGCCAGCCCATCGCTTCTGCCATGCGTTTCGGCATGGCCATGACAACGGGCGTGCGTGCAAATGACGAGGGGTTTGTTGGCACAAATGAGCTGCCTTTTGCATCGGCAACTTGTGCCACCCAGGAGGTAGACGCTGGCGACCAAATAGTTGGCCGTGGTTTGTCTGTTTCCTCGCTGGGCCAGCCCGCCTTCAAAAGTCGGGTTGCTTCACCTGAGGCGACATCCTTGGGGATGATGACGGCGCATTTAGCCAAGGCTTTACCTTCGGGCGAATCTTTGAACATGTCGGCCAATTTGGCAACCAAGTTCACCTTTTCCGAGGAGACGGCAGCGGGAACGGCTATGCAGCCGCCCAGGTCACCGAAATCATTCGGATCGGGTGTATTGTTGTTGTTCGACGAGTTGGTACAACCGGACAAAGCAAGTACGATAGCGATTGACGCTATCCCAAACTTACCTTTACGTTGCATTGAGGTACCCTTCTAATTAGACGGATGAATCGAATGTATGGCTCGGGTCAGTAGCAATAAATCAAGTTGCTCTACCCCGAGTAAGACACTCTGAGCAGTGGCGCTATTGTACTACACTTATGCAAAAATGTCAATAGCATAGCCGTCTTCTCACTACTGTTAGCAATATACGTGCGTTTTCGATATAACTAGTCTTTTTTGCGGGCAAGTTTTGATGGCCACCAGATGGACTTACCGATATCGTATGACAGTGCCGGCACGAGTAGTGAGCGGACGATGATGGTATCGATAAGGACACCGAAAGCGACAATGAATGCAATCTGCGCTAAGAATAGAATTGGGATAATACCCAGTGCCGCAAACGTTGCCGCGAGGACGACACCAGCAGATGTAATAACGCCACCTGTCTTGCCGAGACCACGAATAATTCCCTGCAGGGTGCCCATCTTTTTCGATTCTTCACGGACACGAGTCATCAGGAAGATATTGTAATCAATACCAAGTGCGACCAGGAAGACGAAGCCGAATAGTGGCACAGATGCGTCCGCCCCTGGGAAGCCAAAGATGTGATTGAACACGAGTGCAGAGACACCAAGAGCAGCCACATAGCTGATAACAACTGTAATAATCAGGAGTAACGGTGCAACGATAGATCGTAGCAGCAAGATAAGAATCACAAAGATGACAGCGAGGACAATTGGGATGATCTTTTTAAGGTCATTAGTGGCAGTTTCGTTGGTATCGAGCGCGATAGCGGTTGTGCCGCCAACAAGAACATCGGGGTCAATGCGAGCAAGTGTTGTGCGAGCATTACGAACGGTTGCTTCCGCTTCGTCTGAATCTGTTTCGGTGGTGGCGAGCGTCGCATTAATCAATACCTTGCCGTCGATAACTTTTGCGGGTAGCGATGCCTGCCCTGGCCTGCCATCTTGGCCAGTATAAACAGTTGCTGTGGTGACACCGTCCAGATCCATGAGTGCGGTCGTGATAGCATTTTGCCTATCGGCATTTGCAATAACAACCATTGGTGTACCAATCGTGGAATCGAAATGTTTTGCGAGCACAGCCTGGCCGTCAACCGCTTCGGACTGAGTCAGAATCAGGTCGGTTTGCGGAACGCCGTTTGCCCTGAGTTGTAAAATACCTGCCCCACCAGCAAGGAGTAATAATGCAGTAATAATCCAGGTTGTGCGTGGGCGGCGTGAGATGATGCGTCCAACCCAGCTCCAGAGTTTACCGATATCTTGATTGTTTTTAGAGGCATTAGCCACTGTTTCAGGATGATATTTTGGTCGGGCTGGCCAGAATGAACCACGACCAAATGCTACGAGCAGTGCTGGCAAGAATGTGAGGGTTGCAAGCAATGAAAAGACAATACCGGTTGCGGCTATTGGACCAAGGCTCCGGTTAGAGTTAAGGTCGGAAAATAGTAGACATAATAACGCGACAATCACGGTCAAGCCAGAGGCGACGATTGGCTCAAAGGCAGCCCTGAAGGCGGTCGCCATAGCGCTCCATTTTGACTGGACGTGTGTCAGAGCTTCACGGTAACGCGCGACGAGAAGGAGTGAATAGTCAGTGGCGGCACCAATCACAAGGATCGACAAGATGCCTTGGCTTTGTCCGTTTAATTCAATCCATCCCCATTTGGCCATAAAGTACACAATAAGAATTGCCCCACACAGCGCAAACATTGAGTTGAGTAAGACGATGAACGGTAGCGCCAATGATCGATAAACAAGTAGCAGGATAACAAAAACAACAGATAGTGCAACGATCAGCAATATACCGTCGATTCCGCCAAATGCTTTGACGAGATCGGCAGTTAAGCCTGCAGGTCCGGCAACGTACGCGGTCTGCCCTGCCGGTGTATTTTCGCTGGTTACAGTTCGCAGATCAGCGATGACGTTTTTGATTTCGTCACGGCTGGTAATTGGAACAATGAACTGCACGGCCATGCCGTCGGCTGATGGAATGGGACCGGCTACAGATGTGCCAGACTGGACACCATTAACCGACTGTAGCTTGGCAACGAGCGGTTGGTAGTCGCGGTAATTTGCCGGGCTGATCTTGGCGTCTGACTCGATAACAATAATCGCTGGAATTGAATTGGAATTTCGGAATTTTGCCTGGATTTCTTGAACCTTGGTCGATTGGGCACTGGCTGGCAAGAACGAAGCTTGATCATTAGTAGATACCGAGGAGATTTTGCCAAATGTTGGTCCGCCGAATCCTGCAATAGCGAGCCAGATAATAATAAGCAGCGCCGGCGCTAATCTGCGAAGCCATTTAAATGTTCGAGGATGAGCGCGTAGTGAGGATAATAAGTGCATATATCTAGTATAGCTGACTGTGTGACATACTGAGTGTATGAATATGAACAAGCAAGTAACAGTGTTTGGAGCGGGCGGCCGAGTCGGTCGGCTAGTTGTGGAATTGCTTTTGGAACAAGATGTTAACGTGGTGGCTGCAGTACATCGCCCCAAGCAGTTCCCGCAGCATGAGCTATTAAAGATAGTATCAGTCGATATCTACGATGCCAGTAGTGTGGAACAAGCGATCAAAGGTTCGGATGCTGTCGTAAGTGCTCTTGGTAGCTGGGGTACAAAACGCAAGGACGTGCTGACAGTTGGTATCGATCACGTCATCAAAGCAATGCAAGCGCACGGCATTATGCGCGTCGTGAGTGTCACTGGAGCTGATGCACGTGCAGCTGGCGATACACTTAGTTTGATTCATAAACTCACGCACCTTGCCCTATCGGTCGTGGCATCAAAAATTCTCCGCGATGGTGAGCGGCACATTGTTTACCTAGAGGATAGTTCGCTCGATTGGACGGTTGTTCGCTCACCTATTATGAGTAGTAATGAAACTGTAGGTGCTGGCCAACTAACTACAAAGCGGCCATTTCCATGGCAAAAAGTAAGTTATCGGTATGTTGCCGAGGCTATGGTTGCGTCGCTTGATGATACTGCATGGATACGACAAGCGCCGTATATTCGTTAATTTTTTTCCGGGCTAATATTTACCATCCAATTGATACCGAATTTGTCGGTGAAATACCCGTGCATATCACCCCAAGACTCTTGGTTGAGTGGTTGTTTGACATTGCCGTCTGCTGATAATTTATCGAATGCTAATGAAAGGCGTTCTTGATCGTCGCCAGATAATGCAATGGCGATGTTGTCACCGATTGTAACGGGATAATCAGGGTGGCCATCAGATCCCATAATGAGCAGACCATCAGACATCAGTGCGCCGTGCATGATTGAATCATCAGGGGCTGCTTCGCCAAGGGAACCGTCTGATTGCGCTGACAAGAGAACTAATTCTCCACCAAGTGCTGCGTGGTAGAATTCTAATGCTTCGCGGGCACGGCCTTGAAAATTAACATATGGATTAGCTGCGATGTTGCTCATGTGATGCTCCGATCTATTTATGCGTTGCCTTTATTGTGCGCCTGCCTGTGTGATTGGGCAAGTTGCGGAATCTTTTCTGGTCAAGATTATCTTTGTATGGTTGAGGCTCGATTTATAACGACTAGTATTTTACCAACCGCCGCCACCCCCTCCGCCGCCACCGCCGCCCGAGGATCCACCCGAGAAACCACTACCACCAGTACTCGACGGTGCTGCGAATGTCGAATATGTAAGGGTCGTAGAAAAGCTATTTAACGATGAGCCTAGCAGTGCTGCATTAAAGACGCCGTTGTTTGTGCTGTACCAACTGGGTTGATAATCTGCGGCTATGGTGGCAAATTGCTTTGACCATTCTTTTTCAATACCAAAGAGCATGGCTAGTGGAAGAAGTTTTTCGTATAGTTTGACGACTTGAGTCCCGTCGTTGGTGTTAATGCGCTCGGCACCTGAGACGCTTTGGAGTGTTTTGATACGGTCGGTTTCGGCAACTTGCATGTAGAGTTTATTACCAAGTAGATGATCACGTAGTGCGGTTCCGGTCATGGTGCGGGCTGGCATTTTGCTAACAAATATAAGGGCAATAATGCCAGCGATAAATGAGAAGAAACCAGCGATAAAGAATGACACGATAGTAAATATAAGTCCCCACTTTTTAAGTTTTGCTGTTTCGGCCGCATTATCAATGAAGAAGTTTTGCGCAACCATATCTTTGTAGGCAGATTCTTTTATCTTTGTCATTTGCTGGCTGGCGCTTGAGCGATATTTTTTGGTAGAGGCCGTTGTGCCGACGGCAAGTGAACTAAATAGTAGCTGTAATGTAGCTTTTTCGTCTTTCGTAAGGTCATCGACGGGTTTGATAATTGTTAGTTCAAATGCGCCTTTATCTTTGTCTGTAAGTGTGAGGTAACCGCGGATTGCGAGATCGATGTAGGTTGCGCTAATGGCAGTTGGGGTAACTGTTTCATGTAAGGCAATACTGTTCTCGAGTATAGAGTGATTGGCGGGTTTACTGTATTCGGGGACAATTGTTCCCCTCCCTTTTACATCCGTACCGTATTTTTTCCACGTTCGGTATGCATAGCGCAGCAACCAAATTGGTGCAATGATTTGGGTTGCGATAACAAAAAGAAGCGCTATCGCTCCGACAATATATACCCATAGTGGTATTGGTGGCGCAACGTAAGCTGCAAATGTATCGGCTTTAAAGCCAATGGCAATGGAGAGGTTTTCAGCTGCCTGGAGTGGAGCTGTTGTGGTGACGGTGATAGTGTCATTAAGGACGTTAATCTCACAATTTTTTTCTGTAGAACCTTGTGTACCCGTAAAGCAAACAGTGCGTTGATCGAAGGCATTTGCAATCGAAGGATCGAGATGAATGCGAGCACTGACAACGCTAAATGGCTGTTGCCACTGTGTTCCGTTGATATTCCAGAAGAATTCTTGACTGCCGTTCTGTGTGATGGTGACATCGCGCATCGTGTAGTTGATTACGTAGGCCTGGGTGCCGTGAACATATTGATCTGCATTACCAATTCTGATAACAGTATTGTCGTTCGAATTGTACGTCCTGTAAGATAGCGGCGTCTTGCCGAGATCGGTTACGGATGTAATAGAAAGATCGATCGAGTGCCCGTCGTATTTGGCTGGTATTGCACGTTCGATGCCGTGATTTTGATCGATGTTAGGAAATTCTGCAACCAGTGTCTCGGTAACTGATACTTTCGATCGTCCTTCATTGTCTTTGCTGAGATAGTAGTCTGCATCAAATGACGTGAAGGTAAAGTCATTTGTGTCCGCGAATGCTGGCATCGGAATGGTCGCAAATGTAATAACAGCTAGGAAGATAAGGAGTAGACGTTTCATAGGTTTATTATAGCGGGTTTTTGGTCTATATAGGTCTAGGTTTCACTCGTCTGTCCGTTACTAGACATCAAGCAAATAAAATACCCATCGGCGAGGATGGGTATTTTATTTGGTGATCTTACCGGGAATCGAACCCGGATTGTCAGGATGAGAACCTGATGTCCTAACCGTTAGACGATAAGACCAAATTCTGAGTGAAATGGACTGAAAATGTGTTTACATATTTTCAAACATTTCCGAAGAATTTGTGGCTTATGTCGAAGACACAAGACCAAATGATTCATTCACGAATCATTCCAAATCCTAAATAACTGTATCAAAATCCCCCGCCCCTGTCCAGCGGTCACAAACTGACGACTAGCTAATCTTCTCGATAATAGAAAGTAATTTACGTGGCGTAATGTCAGCCTTGATAAGATACGCGTCAACATTGGCTTGCATCGCCAGGCGTGACTCTTCGTCTTGGTCGAAATTGGTCATGACGATAACCTTACTGTTTGGTATTAGGTCTTGGCCATTACCACGAAGCGTCTGCAGGATTTCGCTACCACGTCGTTCTGGCAGCATGACGTCTAGCAGAATGAGGTCGTATTGCTTGTTACGTGCAGCGACGAGGCCATCATTGCCATCAACCATCCAATCAACTTGGTAACCGGCCTTGTGCAGGCTACGGACGTACATTTCTCCGATAAAGCGGTCGTCTTCGATACATAGAATTGTTTTGATTGCCATAAGTTATCCTCTAAACATCGCGTGGTTTTTAATCCAGCTGCCATCGCCGCGGTCGATGAGGCTTTCATTGCTATTATTACCTGCCTGCAGCTTATCAGCAACAGTGCTGTAAATCGGGAGACTGAATGTAAAGGTTGAACCTTCGCCTTCGGCACTACGGACGCCAATCTTGCCGCCATGAGATTCAACGATTGCTTTGCTGATATATAGGCCAATGCCGGTACCTGATACTGTTTCGCGTGAGCGATGTGAGCGGTAGAATTTGTGGAACAAGTTACTAACAACGTTACCGGGCATACCAATACCATGGTCTTCGACAGAGCAACTCACAAAGTCGCCTTCTACCTTGGCGGTGACATTAACGGCTCCGCCTTCATTGCTATATTTCAATGCGTTATCGATCAGGTTACCAAGGACTTCACTGACGCTGGCGTTATCGGCTGCGATTGTTGGGAGATCTTCGGGAAGATGGACTGATAGGATACGGCCCTGTGAACTGGCACGAAGCTCCATGTCGTCTTTGATCGAGTCATAAATATTAGCGAGTGAATCTTCGGCCAAGTGAACCTTAAGATGGCGGCGGTCGTAACGAGAAGCATTAAGGATGTTATTAATATACCCGCTTAGACGGTTGGCCGAGACAACCAGACGTTTGAGGAGTTCCTTTTGATCGTCGTCCATTTGTCCACTGACTTCATCGCTAAAGACGTCGAGGTATCCGCGGATAACGGTGATTGGGCCACGAAGTTCGTGGGCGGCAAATGCGATGAAATCAAGATCATCATCATCCGGTTGGTAATCGTCAGTACGATCAAACAAGCTGACAACAACTTCGGCACTACTGCCCTTTTGGTAAGATGCGGTAATATCGTAAATCTTACGGCCTTCTTCGCCCGCAACTTTGTTTGGAATGCGTTTCCAGGTGTGTTCGCTATGAACAGCGTGCTGCTCACAATCTTTCATCCAAGCCTCTAGGTCGAATTCATCATCGAAGATAAGGTCGAGAGCTACTTTGCCAGCTGGATCGGTGTGAACTGGTGCAATCGGGTTGGCATAAACAATCTGACGATATGCATCCATGACGACAAAACCGACAGCCGTATTATCAAGTGCCGTACCTAGTGCCTGAACAGGTGCTTGACCTTCGGCTTCTGGTTTTTTCTCGGCACTGTCACCAACTGCTAACTTATAGACAAGCTGCAGAAGTGGTTTAAAGCCATCACGTTCAAAGTGCCGGGCATTTGGGTTTGGTGGAGTTACGACGGTTGGCTCGCCTGAGACGTGTGTCAGTGCACTCGTGAGGTCTTTTAGTGGAAGAGAAAGTTGAACAAATAGTACGACATTAACACCGATGGTGGTTGCCAAAATAGCGATCATGATAATCCAGAATGCAACTGAGTCGGTTGAAGCGACATCGGTCGCAATTAGTGCGCTACCAATAACAATCGTGACGGCAATCTGCATAAGGATAGTAAGCCATAGTGAACGCTTTTGAAAACGTGGCCAGTAATCACGAACCATTGTTGGTCGTGGGGTCTGAGACGGTTTGATTATTGCCATGAAACACTCCCTCCGCTGGTTGGGATAGCGGTTATCCAGGTTTGGCCACGAATGAGCGGTACATCTGCACCACTGGTATCAGTAAATTTAATTTGGCTGGCACGATCAGCTTTGCTCCAGGTGACAGTTTGCGCAACGCCATTTTGGAAAATAACTGCTTCACCGCTGCCTGTCGTCGAGATACTTTCACGGTAACCGTCTTCCATGATTTTGGTCATATTTACTTTCATGACAACAACTGACGATGGAGCAATCTGACCATCCTCGCGGTCGAGGTGAGCAGCACCAGCTTGTGAACGCAAGTAAGTGTTACTGGCGGCGTCATAGACGTATGAACTGTTATACAGCGGTCCGCTAATCACAACAGACACGCTAGTGGCGTTTGGTGAGGTGCTGGCCTTGCCGTCGGCACGAGTGAAGCCGGTGAATGTTGATTCAGTATAGCCCTTGGCGGCATTTAATGCGTCGAGTCGTTCAAAACTGGTGTAGACATTATGCGGAGCGTAGCGGTCGGCGGCGCGCCAGTAGCTCCCGCTATTAAAGAATTGGTCGATGTCACGATAGTTACCGTTACGGACTTCGGCAAGTGCAGCAGCACTTCCTCCGACATGGGCAACGCTGGCGTTAAAAGGTGCAAGCCAGTCAACATAGTAAAGACGCACGCTACGAACCGGTCCGATGAGTTGTGGCTTGTCCTGCTGGTGAAGGGTTAAAAATCGCGTAATACCACCTTCGGCGATAGCCTCAAATACCACCCCCGCCTGTTTGACGCCAGATTGCGGACGCGCGTCAGGACTGTTTTCAATCATGATAGCTGTTACGGCTTGTTTAGTGGCGGCTTCGTTGTCAACCAAACTGCCCGTTAGGGGCGAATAATATTTAACCGCTTCGGCTGGTTTCTGACTCACTTTGGCGGTTGGTGTCTTGGTGACGGGATTTTTTGGCTTTTGAAGCAAAATAGCAGCGGTGACTCCCCCGCCGATAAGAATAACTACAGCGCAACCGATAATAATCGAGAGGCGCTTATGACCCGCGATCCATGTTTTACAGCGTGCTAAAATAGAAGGTTTTTTGGTTTCTGGCATCATACTTATGGTTATTATAGCAGATCAGTGAACCAGGTCGAGGTGTTTGACTATGTGAAAATGAGGTTAGGCTGAAGCGCTGGCAATGGCGCGTTCAAGACGAGCTAAAACAGTTTGCTTACCAAGGGTCGCGAGCGTGTCGTTAAGTGCGGGGCTAAATGGTGCCCAGCTGACGGCTAGACGAATCATACTGAACAAAACACCAGGTTTTTCGCCGGTCGTCGCGAGTAGTCCATTCAAGGTTTCCTGGATGCCATCAGCGTCGAAGGCGCTGGCTTGCAAGGCATCTGCGGCAATATGTAATAGCTGCGCGAGATCGTCACGTGTATGGTTCTTAAGAGGTTTCATGGCATCGGCCATTGCCCAATCTGGGGTTGGCTCTTCGAAGAAATAGCTAGTAAGGATTGGTAGGTCGGCCAATGTCTTAAGACGATCTTGGACGAGTGTTAACAGCGTTCGTTTGTAATCTTCGGTTGCTGAGGCGGCGTTAGCAGGCCAAAAATTTGTGACACGGTCACTTAGGTCGTCGAGACTAAGTCGACGAATCCATTGTCCGTTCAGCCAGAGGAGGCGTTGTTCGTCAAAACGAGCACCACTGCGCTGGACGCGGTCCAGGGTAAATTTCTCGATGAGTTCGTCGCGGCTAAAGATTTCCTGCTCGGTGCCATCATTCCAGCCCATGCTGGCGATGAAGTTAACGAGCGCTTCTGGAGTGTAACCGTCTTTTAAGTAGTCTAGGACATCTTTGGCACCGTCACGCTTGCCTAGTTTTTTGTTGCCTGATTCGGCCATGATATGTGGCATGGTGGCAAAAATTGGTCGCTCGAGCCCTAGTGCATCATATAAGTTTAGGTAATTTGGCTGGCTAGAGATGAATTCTTGGCCACGAATAATATGCGTAATGTGCATTTCAGCATCATCAACAATGTGGGCAAAGTTATATGTTGGGAAACCGTCAGATTTAATCAGAATAAAGTCATCGATGACTTCAGGACCGGTGTGAAGTTCGCCCATAACTGCATCATGCCATGTGTATTCTTGAGGTTCGGATTTAAAACGTAGAGGTGTTGTTCCGTCCCAAGCTGGTGGATTTTCAGGGCGGTGATGTCGGTAGAGGAAAGCCTTCTTTTCAGCCTTGGCGCTGTCGCGAAACGCCTGAATTTCTTCGGCGGTGTATGGATCGGCATAGGCACGACCACTATCAATCAGTTTTTGCGCCCATTGCTTGTAGATAGCGAGACGGTCGCTTTGACGGTACGGACCATAAGGACCGTCTACGTCTGGGCCTTCGTCGTAATCCATACCTAGCGCACGCAGGCTGGTCATGAGGTGCTCGGCTGAACCCTCTACTTCCCTTTTTTGGTCGGTATCTTCAAGACGAAGAATAAATTGACCACCTGACTGGCGAGCGAGTAGCCATGCAAATAATGCCGTCCTGACGCCGCCAACGTGTAAAAAGCCAGTTGGACTTGGAGCAAAACGGGTACGAACAGTAGATGGAGTAGTCGACATAGTACGACTTAGTATAACAGATAGACGAGCGAAGCTCTAGGGGTTACATGCTGGTAGCGAGATCGAGGATTTGTTCGCTTGAAAGTGGCGCGTTGCCTTCGATGGTGTAGCGAATACCGTCGTTTACCCATGCGGCGTTGTTGTTAAAGACATAAATTGTAATACCTTGCTCGCTGTGTGGGATGTAGCCACCATGTGAAGCTGGTTCTACGTAGTTAGCGAGTAAAGCGCTTGAATCCCAGGTGCTTTTTTCTTGCTTGACAGTAAAGCCCTGTGAACTGCCGTTCGCAAGGTACTGAATACCAACCTGACCATCAGTGTAGGCGACTTTGCCAACGCGGTAGCCATCTGGGTGGTAGCCTGGGTAGGTAGCGTTAAAGCCGGCTTGGGCCGCAGCAACGCGGACAGATAGGTTTGGCATATTAAGGTACGTAAAATACCCGGCAAGCATCATGAGTGCGAGGCTAGCTGATGCAATGCTGAGGTGGCGTGAGTGTTTGCGAGGCTGCTTGACGCGCTTGGCGGGCGCGTTGTGATGTGGAGCTTTGTCGAGAGCTTCACTGATAACTTCTTTTTTAATAATATGTGATGGCTTAACAGTCGAGGTTGGCGCAACAGCTGCAGGTGCTTGCTTTGCGGCCTGCATCTTTTTGTGTGCACTCACGGCAAGTGGATGTGCGACTGGTCCAATGTCCATATGGCGGGCTGGTTTTTTGACAGTTTGTTTTACGCCAGTTGGATGTGGGGCGAAACGACTAATTGCAGGACTTTTCTGGGTGGTAGTAGCATGCGCGGCGTGCTTAATAGGAGCTGGAGCAGTCTTTTTAACCGTCGTGCGGTTAAGTGTGGTCGATTTTTGGGTAGTATGATGTACATGCTGAGAATGTTGTGAATCTGTTGTTGTGAAATGTGTTGCAGTTACAGGTGCTTTCTTGATCGGCATGCCAGTCTGTACGTCATAAATAACGCCGTTT
>CAMLED010000003.1 GCA_946479115.1 uncultured Candidatus Saccharibacteria bacterium
TGCTTTGTTGCGTAATTTTTCAAAAACCATAATTAGTATTTATTATACCCCAATTACGCTTGTGGTAGTAAAATATTGCATTTTTAAGTGTTTTATGGTATAATGCGAGAATGTTTGATTTTGAGCAAATCCACCCTTCCCACAACTCTATTCGCCGTGTCGAGAAAGAGCTTGCTTTATCAGATGATCATGAGCAAGAAATCATTGATGATCTCGTAGACACCGTAGATGAACTCCGTATTTTTTCGGAACCAATCGCAACCGAACGAATCGTAGAAGATGTACCACTAGATGATACAAGTCTACCAAAACGCTACAACCTACTTAATATGACTCAGGCTATGTTACACGACGGTAGTTATAAGACAAAAATAACGTTGCCTGGATGCACACTGACACTAGAGGGTACCCGTATAGGAGAAACTGGTGCATGGCGCAGACATGTCGGCAACACAGAAGAACAACCGCTAGAACATACTGACGCAATCCCCTACCTACAAACCCTTTTAAGCAATCTCCCTAACCTTGAATCACTCAAGGATACAGCTAACATTAGTGACGCAACCATGATCGAAGCACTATGGAAAGACTTCGCCCCTCGTGCAAGCGAATGGAAAGATGCAAGCTATTACAACACGGCGGTAGATCACTATACACCGTCACTAATTGAAGTTGCTCCAAATGAGGACTTACCCGTCGATGAAGGATACACCACTAGTGTCGCCGCAGTAGTTGGCCATATCGAGACTTCATCAAGTAATAAATACACCTGTCGTCTTGGCACTCAGTTGCCAATCGATTTATCGACACTTGGCGAACAATCAGGCAAGCAGAAGCCGTCTGAAGTTCACGAAGAATATCGCTTTAGTGTTGAATTTCCTAAGCGTACGGATAGATACCGCAAAGCGCTTGCTTTCTACGCAATTGAAAGTGATTACCTCACGACAGGAAGGCTGCACGATCTAGCAGACGCAACCATTCTCTATACAGAGGATATTCCAGCGGTTTATGAAAAAGCTACCACTTATATCAAAGAAAAACACCTTGATATGACCAGTTTTCTTGACGAATAGCAACTAGACTAGGACAGCTTTAATTCGGCGTACGCCAGCAGAGCTCGCTTCTTCTTTGGTGATCTTGAATTTTTTACCACCATCGATTAGTTCGTGAGTATGGTCAACATGAGGACCACCGCAGATTTCAAAGCTAAATGGTGTATCGGCATCATCAGCAATCATTTGGTAGACCTTGACGGTATCGCCATAGCGATCGCCGAACTGGCCTAATGCACCCTTTTCATTAATCGCAACGTCAGTTGGATATTCAGCGTAGCTAATTTTAAGGTCTTTTTCGATCTGTTCATTAACAATGCGCTCAACTTCATCAAGTTGTTCACGCGTAACCTTTTCAGGATGTGAGAAATCAAAACGGAGGCGTTCTTCAGTGATATTACTGCCACGTTGGATGACATGATCACCAAGCACATCGCGAAGCGCCTGATACATCAGGTGTGTCGCGGTGTGATATTTTTTGTGCTGCAATGTCTGACCACCGAGGCCGCCCTTAAAAGTACCCTTGGTTGCGGTTTGACTGCGCGCACGCTGCTCAGCCATCTTGTCATCAAATTCTTGGCGCCAGTTGTCGGATAGTTTAATTTCCTGCTTGTAGGCTTCTTCGGTTGAAAGTTCTACCGGGAAACCGTAGGTGTCATAGAGAGTAAACAGTTCTGCGCCAGTCAAACCACCTTCAGCAAACTTCGCCAACTGACCAAGTCCCTTACGAAGTGTTTGACGGAAGACTTTCTCCTCTTTGACCAGAATTGCAACGACCTCATCGCGCTTTGCGGCAACTTCAGGATAATCGTCATGATAAAGATCGGCAACAACAGGAACGATTTGTTCAAAGAAATTCTGTTCAATACCTAGGTCAAAAGCAAAACGAATCGCACGACGGAGCAAACGACGCATAACATACCCCTGCTCTTTATTAGCCGGTACGACACCGTCAACAGCGAGGAAAGTCGCTGCCCGTAGGTGATCAGCAATCACACGCATACTCTCGGTGTGTGATTCATATTTCTTACCACTTAAAGTCTGCAGCTTATCGATAATTGGCCACAAGATACTGATGCGGAAAACATCAGGACTGTCGATTTGTGCAGCTGCAATACGCTCTAGGCCACCACCAAAGTCAACGTTCTTACGCGCCAATGGCTCAAAACTACCATCCTCTAAACGACGATATTGCATAAAGACTTGGTTACCGATTTCCATGAATTGGCCACTGTCACTTGCTGGATGTGCCAGACCATATCCTTCGGCGTGATTCTGAGGACCAAAGTCATAAAAGACTTCGCTATCTGGACCACACGGATCACCGATTGGTGTTTTATCTAGACCACCACCGCGACTCCACCAGTTTTCACCATCATCATAAAAGAAGATACGGCCACCTTGCATACCGAGCTTGTCACCATTTTCAGCACTGCCAAGTTCAACAATCTTGTTATCGACACCTTTTTCAGCAAACACTTGCTGCCAGATACTTGCAGCTTCGTCATCACGTGGAATACCGTGCGCTTCGTCACCGATAAAACAAGTTACGTAAATCTTACTAGGATCAAGCCCTACGACATCAGTTAAGAATTCAAAGAACCAACGAATCTGTTGTTCCTTGAAATAATCACCCATCGACCAGTTACCTAGCATTTCAAAGAATGTCGTGTGACGGTTGTCGCCAACATCCTCAATATCCTGCGCACGCAAACACGTCTGACTATCAGTCAAACGGACACCAGCTGGATGCTCTTGGCCCAAAAGATATGGGAGCAATGGCTGCATACCACTACCAGTGAATAAGGTCGTTGGATCATCCTTGAGCATTAACGGGGCACGAGCAATAACTTCGTGCTGACGATCTTTAAAGAATTGTAGGTAAGCGTTGCGAATTTGTTGGGCGTTCATCTCTGTTATTATAGCAGTCTCGAGCTATATTCGCTACACCGTGCTAACTAGACGTCTCTCTCCTCAGGCGTGTACTCATCATCTTCAAGTTCGTCCTCACGCTTTTTCTCTTCTTCAGCTTGATCGTGACGTTCTTCCATGCGGCCTTTTTGCTCATGAAATTCATTCTGAACATCGTCCTTGATCTCTTCTGCTTTGTCTTTTGCGTCATCTAGAAATCCCATAATCATACCTCCTGTTTAGTTGCTGTATTTTTATTATGGTAAAGACGGGTAAAAGAATCAGTGAAGTAGGTTACAGAACAATGCCGCCACCTAGACAAATGTCACCGCTATAAATAACGACTGACTGACCGCTCGCAATCGCTCGCTGTTCATCATGAAGTGTCAATGCCACTTGGCCGTCGTTATATGTCAAATCAGCGGCCGTAAGTGGTGCGCGGTGACGGATACGAATATCATAGACTCCCTCTGCTGGTGCATCATTAATCCAATGTGTTCGTTCAAGTTGTACGGTCGCTTTCCATAATGTTGCATCGTTAAGGTCGGTCGTAACATAAACTTCGTTTTTATCCATGTCTTTGCCGACAACGTAATATGGCAAACCGCCGCCCAGATCAAGTCCATGACGTTGGCCGAGTGTGTAAAAGATTGCACCATCATGATGACCCAAGACTTTACCAGATTTTTTATCAATGATCTCACCAGGAACTTGATCAACATACTGTGACAGAAATTCACGAATGCCGACTTTACCGACGAAACAAATACCCTGCGAATCTTTTTTGGCGGCAGTAAATAATCCGCGTTCCTCGGCCATAATGCGAACGTCTGGTTTCGTAAATTTCCCTAATGGAAAGAGAGTTTTCTGTAGTGCTTCACCAGTGACTCGGTACAAGAAGTACGTTTGATCCTTGTTGGTATCAACCGCCATTTTCAAGATGCCATCCTCAACCTGGGCATAGTGACCAGTCGCAATCACGTCTGCCCCGTCTTCTAGTGCAGTTTCAAGAAAAATCTTAAATTTAACTTCTTGATTACACATGATGTCTGGGTTTGGCGTACGACCAGCTTTGTATTCGTCTATCATGTAGTCGACAACTTTTTGCTTGTATTCATTCTCGAAATCAAAGACCTTAAAATCAATTCCCAGCTGCACCGCAACACGTTTAGCATCAGCCAAATCATCCGCCCACGGACATTTCATACCTGGCAAATCCTGCGTCCAGTTCTTCATATAGACACCCGTTACATCGTAGCCCTGCTCGACTAATAACGCAGCCGTCAAGCTACTGTCGACACCGCCGCTCATACCAACATAGACTTTTGTCATCTAGTGCCTCCTGCATAAAAGACGATAATCTTAACAAATTCAGTCACCGCCAAATACCAACCGGTTGGGGTCAACCACCATAATCCAGACCACTGGTTATCGGCTGCGACGGGATGATTTCGCACCTGCACCATATCGCCTGAACGCTTATTAAACTCGAGGCTTGCCCGTCGCTGATGATATCCGGATGTCACCAAAATAACTGATGTAATATCATTTTGTTGAAAAATATTTTGAGTGTTTTCAGCGTTCTGCTTGGTCGTCTCACCTTCTTCTTCGGTGATAATATTTGCAGCCGGCACACCCGCATCAAGCGCAGTTTGGCGCATTACCTCAGCATTACTTGGTCCTGATTTGTCCTGCGCAGCGCCAGAGAAGATTAATTTTGACGCCCATCCCTTTTGATACAGACGAATTGCCTCGTCGGCACGCGCTGTTGTGTCGCCACCGCTAATTGCCACGATGGCATCAGCCCTTTGACACTTAGCAGCTCCAGATGGCGAATCATTACAACCAGATAAATCATTCGGACTTAAGAAAACACTCAGCCCCAAGATAATCGCAATTGCTACTGCAATGACAATAACTACACCTCTCATGTAGCCATCCTTTGTCGTTCGCGTGTGATTTCTTCAATGATAATATCACCGGCTTTTGCAATCGTTTCATCAGTAGATAGATGACCAAGCGTTAAACGGAGGCTTCCGTCGGCAACTTCAGGTGAAAGCCCAATAGCCGTTAAGACATGCGAACGAGTGCCTTTATTCGCAGCACAGGCACTCCCGGTTGCCACCATCACACCGCGCATCTCAAGTGCAAAGACCAGACGCTCAGCATCAAGGCCTGGAAATGAAATATGAAGATGACTTGGCAAACGCCGCTTCTGTGAACCTGAAACCACCGCATCATCAAACGCATTAGTCAGTTTAGTCTGCAGGTCATCACGAAGTTTTCGCAGTCGTTCAGATTCATATTTACGATGATCGTCGGCCAGCTCCATGGCTTTGGCAAAGCCTACCACTCCAGCAACATTTTCGGTACCACTACGAATACCCCGTTCTTGGCCACCACCGACAATCTGTGGATTTAAACGCACATGACTACTTGCCCATAGCAGTCCAACCTGCTTCGGCCCGTACACTTTCCCTGCATTTAGAGTAAGTAAATCTACGCCTAAACGCGCGACGTGGATATCTAATTGACCAGCACCCTGTGAGGCATCGGTGTGGAGATAAATTGGTGTCGTATCACCAGCAGTGCGACGTTTTTCACGTTCCGTTTGAATGACCGACGCAATTTCGCGTAGTGGTTGTACCGTTCCTAGTTCATTATTGGCAAGAGCAATACTGACCAAACATGTATCCGGACGGATTGCCGCCTGGATAGTCGCTGCCGTCACCAGACCACGCTCATCACTGTCGACAATTGTATGGTCATAGCGCTTGGCTGCGGCAAGCACCGCATGATGCTCGATTGCCGCCGTAACAACGTGACCACCGATGCTATTAAATGCCAAGTTGATAGACTCTGTGGCGCCCGCGGTCATAACGAGTTCGTCACCTTTACCACCGATACGACTAGCGATCACCTGTTTGGCTGCTTCGTAGTCACGTCGCACCTGCAGGGCCGGCGAATAAGGGCTCGACGGATTGAAAAAGAGTTCCGTAAAATAAGGTTGCATAGCACGAAGCACACGCTCATCCATTGGCGTTGCTGCAGCATGATCTAAATAAAGGAGTTCGTCGCCCATTACTCTTACTAGTATAGCAAGCTTAGGCTGCAATTTTGCCTGTTTGTGGATCGCGTTTATAAATCTCACGAGCCACCTGTTCGTAGTACAAACGAGTTGCTCTGATAAAATTCTCAAGTTCAGCGCCTTCAATAAACATGTAGCGTGAACCTTCTTGAACTTTCAAAATACCGTTATCATGAACTTCGTAGCGAGTTGTTGAAACTTCTGAACGACCCGTCTGAGGGTTAGTACCTTCTTCGTACCAAATCCATGTGTTTTCGTCGAGGCAAAAAAACTCACGTCGACTACCGACAGGTAACGCACCGAATAATTTAGCGCCAATTTCACTTTCTAGCTGAATCAGCTCACGTTCGCTATATTTGCGAAATTCGTGTGTCTTTGGGACGCGAAGTGATGCGGCGATATCATTAGAATCACCGGTAATTAGCTGAAGAGCTTTTTTGAATAAACTACTCATTGCTACCCTTATGCCGCCAAGTCAAACTTATCTTTAGATAGATATGACGCCGTTTGATCATTTTCATCTTCGTGCAAATTGATTGTATTTGCATCGTATTCCTTACGGAAACGCTTTAGTTCAAGGCCTTCACTGCGAAGTTCTTGAATAAATTGTAACTCTTGCACTTGCTCTATGCGCGTCGCCTGTGCAATCGCTTCACGAGCAGCCGCAAGTGTACTAGCATGGAGATCAAGCTGATCATTATCATTAAACACCGTCGCATCTACGCGTGACGGTTGGTCATGATTAGGAGGTAAATTGTTCTGATACATAGTAAAGTACCCTACTTCCCTGCTTAAAGTTGGTGCCTTTTACTGTTTGTGTTTAGAGTGCGAATAACGCATGAGCATTTGCAGAGGTATGAGTAGCGATTTCATCGAGCGACAATCCACGGATTCTCGCATGATGTTCGGCTACTTGCCTTACGAATGCTGGCTCGTTCACTTTACCACGAAAGGGGGTGGGTGTCAAGAAAGGAGCGTCGGTTTCGAGGAGTAATTTATCTAGTGGAATTGCAGCAAACATTTCTTTTTGTTTTTCGTCCTTGGTAAAGGTACTGATTCCATTCACACCGATATATAATCCACGCGCCGTTGCTGCTTCCATATTAACCCGTGAATCGGTAAAACTGTGCAAGACGCCTCTGATTTTCGAGCCGTAACTGTCAAAAATAGGCCAAAAGTCGTCAAATGCTTCACGAACATGAAAAATAATTGGTAAATTATGCGCTAATGCTAGATCAATCTGACTTTTCAATGCTTCGATCTGAACCTCACGCGGACTATGCGTATAGAAATAATCTAAGCCAATTTCACCAATTGCGACAACATTCGATGAATTATCATCTAGAATCTGAGCCAGTCCCTCATAGCTATCCTTAGTATCATGAGGATGAACGCCAAGAGATGCCGACACATGGTCGTGTTGCGACGCAAAGACTACGGCTTCGCGTGAACTCTGTTCATTCGTACCAACACAGATCATCTTGCCAATTCCCTCGTGATGGGCACGCTGCATAACATCACCGATATCTAGTGGGTAGTTTGCCTCGTGGATATGGCAGTGCGTATCTATGAGCATTTACGCCTCTTTTACTGGAGTTGCAGTTGCAGTACGTGGATCTTCAGAATGCAGATAGATCTTTGGAAACAGACCGCCAGCAGCTTCTATTGGAACAACCACACCACTGCCAAAGGTTCGCTCAATACCTTCAGCGGTACCTGGAAGGAATGGTGCCAATTGATGACCGACCTGGAGAAGAGTACCAACAGCATGACCAAGTACTTCCGCGAGGTGCGCTTCGGCTTCGGGATCAGTTTCTCGGGTCTTAGCAATTTCCCATGGTTTTACCATTTCAATATATTTATTAAGTGAACGGATTGTCACCCAAACATCATCGAGTGCCTGATCAAACTGCAGGCTGTTCATGGCATCAAAATACGGCTTCATGTCGTGATCGGCTTGTGCGTCTTCACCAATAACACCACTCTGGTAACGAGTTACCATACTTGCAACGCGCGAGATGAGGTTACCGAGGTCATTACCAAGTTCTGTATTATAGGCAGATTCAAATTTTTCCCAAGTGAAATCACCGTCATCAAGTGTTGGGATGTGACGTGAGAAGAAATAGCGGAATGCATCAAGGCCGTATTCATCAATAATCTTATTAGGATCGACGACATTTCCAAGTGACTTACTCATCTTGACGTTTCCGACATTGATGTGACCGTGCACCAGTAGTTTCTTCGGTAACGACAATTCAAGACCAAGCAACATCGCTGGCCAAATACCGGCGTGGAAGCGAAGGATATCTTTACCAATCACCTGAACATCAGCTGGCCAGAAATCTTGCCAACCTTCTTTGTCGGGATAGCCGAGCACTGTAATGTAGTTGGCGAGCGCATCAATCCAGACATACATAACCTGCTCTGGATCACCAGGCACTGGTACACCCCAACTGAGGTTTTTCTTTGGACGTGAGATACTCACATCCTGCAAACCGTCTTTAATTAGTTCAAGGAATTCTTTTTTACGGAAGTCTGGCACGATCGCCATACGACCAGTTTCAATTGCCTCGCGAACCTTGTCGGTAAATGCGCTGGCCTTAAGATAATAATTCTCTTCACTGAGGCGTTGGTATGGCTGATTGTGATCTGGGCAGATGCCGTTATTAGCTGTTGCCTCTTTATCGGTCACAAATGATTCGCACCCCTGACAATACCAACCTTCGTAACTACCCTTGTAGATATACGGCTGTAGTTTTTGCCAAATATACTGAACGGCACCGATGTGATGCGGATCAGTCGTACGGATAAAATCAGTGTAGGTTGCGCCAACTTTTTTCATGAGCGATTCAAAGTTAACGTACATTTGATCAGTGTAGGCTTTAGGATCTAGATTATTTTCTGCGGCCTTGGCGGCAATTTTATTACCGTGTTCATCAGTACCAACCTGAAAACGAACTTCCTTACCCTGCTGTTTTTGGTAACGCGTCCAAATATCAGCGAGCAAATAGTCGAGAGCGTTGCCGATATGCGGCGTTCCATTCACATACGGAATGGCGGTAGTAATGTATAATTTTTTTCCCATAATTGATTTTTATTATAACAGAGACAGATTAATCGCGCATCATGGCAACAATCGCAAACCGGCCATCGGTCATTTGATTACCCGCTAGGTATTCGCTGTGCGAAAAATAGTTATCGTCCGTGGCGGTATCAATATCACTAACTTCAATCTGATCTATACTCACTCCAGCTCTCAATAGTTGCTCGCAGGCCACCTCCAGCAGTCCACGGTTTTCAAAGGCAAACAACGGATAGTTTTCAGCGCCAACCGCTGGACTCAGCCAGACCTGCAGTTCAGCCGGTTCGCTGCCAAACTCGTCGACCAAAAACTGAATACTCTTGGTTCCACCCTCCATTTCAATACTGTGACGACCCAAGTGAGTCACCATCATAATTTGGTTTGTCGGATCGTAGATGACAGCACCCAAACAATCGGCGAGCGGCAAGAAAAGTGCATGATCGGGTCGCGTGACCACCAGCGCATCGGCATGCAAATCCGACACTGGCTCCAGCATTCCCTCGCCTTGGTTTATATCATCAACAATTCGATACCGCCTAAAATCAGCCGTGTCTTCATACGACACCTGAACCAACGTCGCTTGGTTCGGATCAATTTCTAACTGCTCAAGAAAGGCAATCCGATTGTTACGAGTCTCGTCGTCATCACCACGGCCAAAGCGCATATTACCGTCGTCGGTTGACGAAACACCAACGACAAGTGCGTCGCCGAAGATGGTCGGCTGATTAGCGAGAACCACCGATAGCCCTGGCAAGATCTTGCCATTGTTCAAGTGATAAACTTTCTGCGCGATCGTTCGGTGCAATCTTGGCTGCGTTTAAGAATGCTTCAGCCTGGTCTTTTGAGATATGAAGACCGCCAGATAAACTAGAGCGAAGCATCTTTCGTTTTGCAGAGAAGCCAGCTTTCACCACGCGGAAGAATTCTTTTTCAGCGATATCAGTCAGGAATGATGTACTGCGAGTTTTTAAGATAACGACTTGGCTATCTACCTTCGGCGGTGGGGTGAAAAGTGCCGCTGGGACGATATCACCAAGTGTCACATCGGCAAACAACTGCGCGCTAACAGCGAGAATACTCATATCACCTGGTTGAGCGGCGAGGCGTTCGGCCACTTCTTTTTGCACCAACAATACCGCGACATCAGGCTTATTATCAGCAGTCATAAGGAGCTGCACAATTTTACTCGTAATGTAATACGGCACATTGGCTACGACCTTATAGCCAGGATCCAGCTGTGAGAGATCAAAGGCGAGGATGTCACTTTGAATAACCGTTAGGTCCTTGCCAGGAAATTGTGCCGGTAGTTTACGGGCTAGCTCTTCGTCGAACTCGACGGCAACCACTTTTTTACTGCGGCGTAGCAGCTCGCTCGTCAGTGTCCCAAGACCAGGACCAATTTCAAGAACCGTATCATCTGACGTTAATTCTGCGCAATCAGCGATATGCGCCAATACGTCACGGTCACGAAGCCAGTGCTGCCCAAGCGATTTGTTTGGACCAGCCAACTAGTACCAGCCTTTTGCCTGGAAACTACTCCATGCGCCACATGGTGTACTGTAGCGACCCTTGATATAGCCAAGTCCCCAAGTGATCTGTGTTGCAGCACTAGTAAGATAATCTGGTGCGACTGACGCCATCTTGCTTGCAGGAAGTGCCTGAGGAATACCATAGGCGCCCGAGCTGACATTACCACTTGTTGTTTTCCAGCCCGATTCACGCATCCAGAGGTTATAAAGACATGACCACTGATCTTCACCAAAGCCATAGTCAAGCATCATCTGATGACCAAGCGCCTGAGCTTCGGTCGGATTCGTCGGTGTTGGCATTTTTGCCCCGACAACTTCGATTTGCTTCTTAGGCTCTTTCGTCACAACACTTTGAATTTCTTTACGGCTAACTTCTTTGCCATTTTGCATTTCAATTTCGTAGCTTACCGAACGCTTACCCGCTTCACCGGCTGTTTTAACTTCTTTGTAGCCGAGTTCACGATCACGGTCTTTCGTTTGCTCAACATCAAAGGCGATATCTTGCTCTTCAGTAATTGTCTGAACACCATTGCGCCACAGCTCTACCGTCATACCCGCAGTGATTGGTGTGTTATCTGGTGTCGATACGGTATCGTTTTTGCCCAGAGTAATATTTTTCTGATCTAGCATATCGCCAACGGTCGTTGCCTGAGTGTAGGCTGTGAGAGTCTTGCCGTACATAACTAACGTAAACGCAGTTGCGCGATCAATCGAAACCTGCAGACCGGCACCTTGACTAACCATATCGGTATTAGCACTGACAGTCGTCAGATCTTCGTCCTGTAATATAACGTTAGCATGCTCAACAATCTGTTTTGGCGTTTGATACGGTGATAATATTTTCGTACGTGTATTGCCGTCAATCACTGTTACTGGACGAGCACGGTAGACATTCACGTCATAGTGACCCGCCACAAGTGTCTCATCCAGACCAGGTTCAACCAGGTCATTCGGATCAATCTGCACGCCCGCTTGCTTAAAAGCGTCGCCGAGAGTTGTTGCAGTCGTTAAGAAACCTTTATCCTGACCGTTGTCATGAAGGGTGATAAGATGTTCACCACTAGCAACAGGGGTTTGCGATTCAGCATGCGTTCGGCCTGCAAGGATAATGCCAAAAATAATAACAACAAGGCAGAAAGCTGCTGCAAGAATGCCGTACGGTATGCTTGGTTTGCGGGTTAGACTTCTCATAAATTGGGAAACACCTCCACGGTGTACTTAGATAAGTATATCAAATCTCGGGTACCATTGATAGAGTTTTAAGCGTAAGCGTTACCAAAGATAACTGATCTAACAGATAATAAAATCTTATAATTTTTCAAGACGAGCAAACTGAACATTCAATTTTTTCGTCTTGCCGCCTGCAAACTGAACGGTCACTGCTAGCCCATCAATATCAATTACCTCACCAACACCGAACATTGCGGAGCGAACATTATCGCCGATATCAAGACCTGGACCGTCAGCAAATTCATCGTACTCGTCATGCGCCTGAAACGATGGAGCCGGTGCTGTCATCAATTCATGTCCCATATCTGCGAGGAATCGTGAAGCTGGGTTATAACTGCGCTGGCCAAATTGTAAACGAGACTGGGCATAGCTAAGATGCAGCTCTTCGCGGGCACGTGTCATGCCGACATAACACAACCGACGCTCTTCCTCGAGCTCAGCTGGACCCGCCTCGTACACACGAGAATGCGGAAAGACCCCTTCTTCCATGCCAATTATAAAGACAACAGGAAACTCCAAGCCTTTAGCGGCGTGAATTGTCATGAGCGTCACTTTTTGTTCATCGCTGTTCGTATCGACACTTGACATCAAAGCGACTTCCTCAAGGAAATCAGGCACCGAGGCGAATGATTTTGCATCAGAAATCAAGGCGCCCAGGTTAGCTTCGCGCTCTTCAGCCTGTGGCGTACCGTCAAGAATATAATCGCGATACCCGGTTTTATCAATCAGTAGTTCGATCACCTCACTTGGTGATGTGCCAGCTTCGATCTTTGCCTGGAGGTTACGTAGGTTTGATCCTAAAGTCGAAAGTGCTGTGCGTGCTCTTGCCATCACAGCCGTGGTTTGTTCGACATTGACGAGTGCCGAGATAATATCAAGTCCGCTGCTTGCTTGCCAAATCAAAAACTTTTCGAGGCTTGTCGCACCGATTCCACGGGTTGGTACATTTACAATACGGCTAAAGCTCATACGGTCATTCGGCTGATAGAGTAGCCGAAGATAGGCGATAACATCTTTGATCTCTTTGCGGTCATAGAATCTCACACCGCCAATAATTTGATAGGGTACGCGCTGCTGCAACAATGCGCGCTCTAGGGTGTAGCTCTGTGAGTTCATACGGTACAGAATGGCAAACTCACCATATTTACGCGCACCCATCGTTGCCTGAACTGCAATACGACTGACAACCGTATAGGCTTCTTCGGCCTCATCGTACACTGGGTGAACTTGAACCGGCGCACCAGCTGGTTCGGCAGTCCAGAGTTCTTTGTCAGTTCGTTGCAAGTTCTTCGTAATAACATTGTGCGCTGCCTCAAGAATTGCACCAGTGCTACGGTAATTTTGTTCGAGCTTAATAACCTTGGCACCCGGAAAGTCGCGTTCAAAGTTCAGGATATTCGTAAAATCAGCGCCGCGCCAACTATAGATCGACTGCCAGTCATCGCCAACCACGCAGATATTACGATCATCACCAACCAAGCTTTTGACGATAGCATACTGGGCCGCATTAGTATCCTGATACTCATCGATCAGAATATGTTTGAACTGAGCTCGCCATTTGGCACGCACGTCTGGCTGTTCACGGAACAACCGTACCGTCTCGATCAACAGATCATCGAAATCTAATGCGCCGGCTTCGATACGCATTTTTTCGTACAATGCATAAATTTTGGCGACTGCTTGTTGAAAGGGGTAATGGCTGGTGCTAGCGAATTCTTCAGGACCAACAAGTTCATTCTTGGCATTTGAAATCGCGCTACTAACCGCCCGTGGTTTGATTTGCTTATCCGCAATTGACAGCTGTTTCATAGCCTGCTTAATCAACCCTTGACGATCATCCTCGTCATAGATGACGTAATTTGACTGAATGCCAATTTTGTCACCATCAAGACGTAATAGACGTACGCAAATACCATGGAATGTTCCCATCCATGGCATAAATGAACGCGTTGTTTCTTGCCCAACCAGATGTGCTAAACGTTCACGCATTTCTTTGGCGGCTTTATTAGTAAACGTTACTGCCAGAATCTCATTTGGCCAAACACGCTCTTGTGTCATCAAATACGCAATTCGATGCGTCAGTGTCTTGGTTTTCCCACTTCCCGCTCCGGCTAAAATAAGCACCGGTCCGGTCGTGGTTTTTACCGCGTCAGCTTGCGCGGGATTAAGATCCTGTAGAATATCCATTAGTTCTATTATAACGGACAATGGCCTAAAAGAGGCGAGATAACTAGATAATATGGAACCAATAAAGCGCAGCTGCGCCGCCACCACCAATAATCAAAAGTAGGACAATCCATACAATCCATAGCCAGCCAGATTTCTTTTTAACTGGGTGTGCTAGCGGTTGGTGATATGTGTCAGTATCATAAATGCCACCATTCGTCTGGTCGCTAGTGCTTGGCTCTTCTTTGTATTGCTGTGGAATTGAAGTTGGACCAGCAGGTACTGGCGCTTCTACGGCTGGTTTTTCTGGCTCGATCTCAGTTTCTTTTTCTTTGGATACTGAGATGTTAGAAGATTCCACTACAGGCGCTGGTTCGGCGCTATCCGTAGCTGGTACTTCTGCAGCTGGAGTTTCCATTGCTGAAGTGCCCCCGTCAGTCTCGATTGCCATCAAATCTTTTTGTAGTTCAGGAGGAAGAATTGGCGCAACATCTGCCGTCAACGCTGGTAGTTGATCCTCAGGATCATCAGCCGGGGCTGCATCATCTTGCTCTGCAGCGGCATTTGATACAGATGGCTCAACTGCTGGGATGCTGTCAGTGACAGTACCGCCGAGTGGGCGCTTTTCAACTTTAGCATCAGACAAAAATGGCGTCGTTAGTGGAGCTGGGGTCGTATCTTCAAGGTCATCAATCGCAAATACATCATCATCGTCCTCAGTCTCATCTTCGTGCACTGGAGAAGGCTCAGTTTGTTCATCCTGAGGTGTAACGGTTTCATCTTTGGCGTGGTACCCCGACATCTCAAGTGGGTCAGGCCACTCGTTTTCGTTATGCGTATCGTGATCAGGCATAGTCGATGTTGGTTCGGTGTCTGCTTCACCTAAGACATTCACAACTGAAGTATCTTCTTTAGGTGATTCATCAACAGGAGTAGTTGGCTGTTCGATAGTTTTCGTTGGCTCGATAGTCACACCTTGACGTGACGCACTTGGCTTTGAGGCATTTTTCATGTCAGAAGATGGATGAACAACATCCATGAATCGTCCTGCACGGCGGGTAGCGAGAGGTGCTGTAGATGATGTCGAAGAAGTTGATGATGTGGCGGGAGGTGTATCAGTTTTAACCGTTCCGTTAACTGCAGTTAATGCACTGTCCAACTGGTCAAGTGACGGGCGAGAGCTATCAGGTAACGTAGAATCAATATCAAGTGTCTTGATATCATCAGTTTTTGGTGGCTCTACTTTTGGCACACCACTCATTAGATTGTTTACGGCCTTATCAAGTTCATCAAAATCTAGTTCGCTCATTTTCCCACCTTATTTCTTGACGACTGATCCGTCTTTATGTGCCTTTTTAACAATTTCGCCAAAAGCATGCGCATCAAGGCTTGCTCCACCAACGAGGAGACCATCGACACCATCAAGTGCCAAATAATCTGCCGCGCTGTCAGCAGTCACGCTGCCACCATACAAGACACGAATGGTGTTTGCCGCAGCTGGACCGTATAAATGCTTGATCTGACTACGGATTGCCGTGATAGCCTTGGTAACGTCACCAGGCAATGCATTGTCGCCTGTACCAATTGCCCAGACAGGTTCATACGCGATAATCACATCGTCAAGCTCTTCACTCGTCACGTTCGCCAGTCCACCAACGAGCTGATCATGCAAAATGTCATGTGTTTCACCGGCCGCGCGCTCGCTTGCTGTCTCGCCGATACAAAGAATCGGGTGAATGTGATTACGAATTGAGGCCTGCACCTTTGCACGGACATCTTTATCTGTCTCGCCAAAGACATGACGACGTTCAGAGTGGCCAACAAGTGCATAATCAACGATACCGCGTAGCTGAGTAGCTGAAACTTCACCGGTGTAGGCACCATGGTCACGCCAATAGAGGTTCTGGACCGCCAATTTAAACTGACGACGGTCAATCTGAAGACTCAGTGACTGCAACGCGAGGAGCGTTGGAGCGAGTACAATTTCAACATCACGACGAACGTCAATTTCCTTAGCAAGCGCATGCAAATACAAACTTGCCTCATGGGTATTGAGGTTCATTTTCCAGTTACCAATAATGAGTTTCTTATCTCGGGCCATATACTACTTATGCTTCTTTGCTATTCAGTGTAGCTTAATTGTCATCATGCGTCTAGCAAACTTTCGATGCCTGGCAGTTTTTCGCCTGCCATCAGCTCCAAACTTGCTCCGCCACCAGTGGAAACGTGTGTAAAACTGTCACCTTTTCGAGCATCCCAATTCAAGACAAAATCAGCCGTATCACCACCGCCGACAATGGAAGTAATCTCTGGATGGGTCACCAGGCTTAAAGCAAGGCGCGCCGATCCGTGTGCAAACTGAGGCAATTCAGCATAGCCTAGTGTCCCGTTCCATACTACCGTCGCTGCCTTCTCGACAACTTTTGTCATAGCCTCAATACTCGCATCACCGATGTCTAATGCTTTGTCGTGTTCGCCAACAGCATCGATAGAAACGATTCGACGCTCATCTGTGGTATCTATATTCTGTCCGACCGCAAGATCAGTCGGCAAAATAATAAAGTCGTCTACTTTGCTGTCACCAACCTTGGCACGGGCGGCTTTATAGATATCATCAATCACTGCCGTTTCATCTGGCTCAAACTTACTTTCGCCTAATGCATAGCCTTTGTAGGCTAGGAATGTATTAGCCATAGCACCACCAATCACGATCGTATCGGCTACACGGATAAATTCAGAGATAATATCAATCTTATCCGCTACTTTAGCACCACCCATGATAGCGACAAGAGGGCGCTTCGGCGTTTTCATTGCCCTGGTGAGTGTTGTGTATTCACGTTCGAGCAACAGTCCGGCAACACTGGGCAGATACTGCGTAATCGCCGACGTACTGGCATGTGCACGGTGGACGACACCAAATCCATCCTGGACAAAGTATCGTGCGCCTGAATCTTTCGCGAGCTTGCTGGCAAATTCAGTGTCATTCGCTTCTTCTTCGCTATAAAAACGGAGATTTTCTAAGACAATCACACTTCGCTTTGGCGCGCGTTTAATCGCCATACGGGCTTTGTCACCAATCGTTTGATCAACGAAGCGAACTGGTTCGCCTAGTAACTCTGCGAGACGCTGCGCGACTGGCTCTAGACTTAGTGACATATCACGACCTTCGGGCCGGCCAAGGTGGCTGATCACCACGACCTTACAACCATCTTTTAATAATTGTTTGATCGTAGGGACACTTGACCGAATACGGAAGTCATCATCGATGGCGCCGTCTTTCGATAGCGGAACGTTATAGTCAGCCCGCAACAAGACCGTTTGGCCTTGAAGCGGAACCGTATTAATTGTTTGCTTGAAAAACGTCATACCCCACCGTATTTTATTGTTATTTTTATTCTAGCACACGAACGCGAATTGTATCAGTTGCACCAACAAGACCAGGTTGCTTACCACTCACGATAGCAACAGTTACCTTTTCAGCACCGCCAAAGAAGTTGTCAGCCTTGAGCTCTTTTGCAAGATCCAGACCAGCGCGTTCACCATCAGGGCGAACAAAACTCTTGTTAGCGTAGCTAAGTGCTAGCTGCTGAGCAGCACGCTTTTCACTCGTAACACTAATGATTGGTAAGTTTGGTCGGTGAGCAGCGATATTCGCAGCTGTTGCACCAGATTTTGTTTCACAGACAATTGCTGCAACACCTAGCTGTTCAGCCAAGTTAACAGCCGCTGTACTAATTGCGTCCTGCTGGCTGTTCTTCATATGAACAACTTCATGCAGGGCACGGACAGAAGCATTTTCCTGAGTGTAAAGGATCACACGCTTCATAGCGGCAACCGTTTCAAGTGGATAGTTACCGTTGGCAGTTTCGTCTGACAACATTACTGTGTCAGCACCCTGGATAACGGCGTTTGCAACGTCGCTCACTTCGGCACGAGTTGGATCAGGTGCATCAACCATGCTGGCCATCATCTGTGTTGCCACGATGCTTAATTTACCGTATTTGCGGCAAAGAGCGATAATCTGGCGTTGAACAATTGGCACTACTTCAGCACCAGCTTCAACAGCAAGGTCACCCCGAGCTACCATCACGCCATCGCTGGCTTTGACGATCTCTTCGAGCATGTCGCCCTTGATAGCGGCTTTGGTTTCAATCTTAGAAATAATCTGAGCAGTTGAACCAAGACCAACCATGATCTGGCGAAGATTATTAATGTCTTCTGCCGACTGAACGAAGCTAAGGGCTACGTAGTCGATATCCTTAGTTGCACCGTATTCAACATCTTGCATGTCTTTTGGTGTTAGGATGTCACCACCGAAGTCAGTGTCAGGCAGGTTAATACCCTTGCGGCTCATCAGTGTACCAGCATTTTCAACGCGGACTTTGATTGCAGTTTCAGAAGTGATTTCAACGACATTCGTACGAATTTTACCGTCAAAGATAAACAGTGGCTGGCCAACTTCAACCTTCTCAGCCAAGTTGTACTGAACAGGAATAATGTTGCCGTTGTGCTCTGCGGCGTAGTCAAGAATCAACTCGTCACCGGCAGCAACTGGCATGTTTTCAACCAAGTTGCCAAGACGAATCTTTGGACCCTGAAGATCCTGCAAGATAGCGACTGGCTTGCCTAGTTTGTCACTTGCCTGGCGAATCCATTCGATTTGCTGGTCGCGCTCTTCGTAACTACCGTGGCTAAAGTTAAGGCGAAAGCCGTTAACGCCTGCACTAGCGAGGGCTTCGATTGATTCATAATTGTTTGTTGGTGGGCCAAGTGTGGCCAAGATTTTGGTGCGTTTAAAAATAATACTCATATGGTCTATTGTACCACTTCTCTCTGTTATTTGAGCGAAATAATCTTGTCTTCGACGAGAGAACGAAAATGCCACATACCACGACCCTCGGTTTTGTATGTCCAGTAAAACCACGCGGCTGCAGCTTCATAGGCTGCGATTTGCAGTTCACCATGGCGTTTTAAAAGTGCTGCTTTCTCGTCGGCTTTTCGTTTGCTCAGTTTTTCACCTGCAAGTGTAATGCTCCATTCGCCGACAATAACTGGTTGTTCTTGCTGTAATCTGCCAAGCAGACGTATCCGCTGACCTTTCAGACTCTTAAAATAACACTCAATACTTTGCCAGATATACCGTGGACTAGCAAAATGATACCAATGGACATCCATCATCACCGGATGTGTCGCATAGCCACCAATGACACCGTTCAGTAGTCTCGGAGTGAAGGCATCATGAAACACAATAATTGTACCTGGCCGAGCTACTTTCGACAGTCGACGGTAGGCCTGGCGATAAAAACGACGTAGCTTCCACTGGAACAGCCCAATTTTAGGCTCGTTAGCCAGTTCAATCCCCCAAAGCGCTGGACTGTCATGGTAATGTTGGGCCATTTTCTCAAGGACATCTATCGATTCGTGACGATAACTGGCGTGACGGTGCCACATGCTTTTGCCAATTCGACCACTATGATCTTTACCATTTTGCGAGCCCTTTAAACCGTGAAGGTCGATGAGCACCTTTAGGTCATACTTTTCGGCCATCTGCATCGCCCAGTCTAAATATTCAACGGTTGACGTATATGGATCATCACCATCAAATAACCAGTAACCCACCGGAATACGTATGGCTTCGATATTATTCTGTTTTAACCACTTGAAATCTGCTTCAGTAATAAATGTTTTGCGGTGCTGCTCGATCTTTGCTTTCGCGCCCTTCGTTTGCATGAAGGTATATTCATCGACCGCATTAGTTCCCGCAAATAAACTCGGTGTCATCCATTTTTCTAGGATGAGCCAGCCGCCAAGATTTACACCACGCATAGCACTCATACCCTTATTATACCGTGCCTACAATATAACGAGTCTCCTGGCCTCTTACATGCCGTTATTTCGTCGACGAATTGCAGCAATGCCCCACCACACCGAGCCAACCAGAATACAGCTACCAGCACCAATACCCGTCCAAACATCACTACGACTATACCAGGGCGCCTCGACAACAGTTGGTTCAGGTGTCGTAATCTCGTGATCATCATGAACAATATGGACACCTAGGTCAGTTGACGGTTTGTTATCAATAGTAATAGGCTCGTCAGATGAATCACTGGTAGGTTGTTGATTGATACTGGCTGATCGTGCGACTGTTTTTACAGACGAAACACCCGATACGCCCCCGGTGCTACCAGCACCAGGCGTCACCTCTTCGCCGCCTGTTGATGGAATAGATGGATTATAGTTGCTGTAGCGAACGTCGTAATCACCCGTCCGACCCTCGAAAATAATATAGGAAACACCCTTGATAGTCTGTGTTTGGTACGTCACAGTCTGGCCACCGCGAGTTACATTTGTCACAACTCCGCTACCATTCTGTGCAGGAACCATTGCACGTAGACCATGTGCACCCTCACTGGCTGTCAGATGAAAAGTTAATTGACCCGCCTCAGGCTGTGCCAGCTGCGTAAAGTTTGACTGCTCACGGCTCGTCAACCATTCAAGTGCCTGTGCTGACGTAATCGTCGGAACACCACGGCTATTCGCCATATCTACTAGTAGTTGATGATAGGTCTCGCCCCCCTCCATATCGTAATGGCTACCAAACATACCGTAGTAGCCGTTCACACCAATAGCATTATCTAACATCGCCGCAATCGAAGTCGCGTCAGCTGACGTATTATCAAAGTTCGTCACTCCCTGATGGACATCAAGCAGCGCACCGGACAGATCAGTTAAGCGCATATTCATACCCGACCCCGTCACCATTGGACTACGTGAATTGATCCAGCTGGCAGGAAATGCCACCGTATTTAAATCATAGCGAACGCCTTGCGCCTGATCGGCACGTGGCATCATATCCCAGTCCGCCCAACTATAGCAGTGGTAGCGCGATGTTAATGATGGTGCCATACTGATGAACTTTGCATTCCAGGCCGCCATACTCGAGGCATATTTCGGATACAGCTCTGCATAATTAGCATCGTTATAGCATTGGCCACTACTATTAACAGGGTGATTTGCTATCTCAAAGCCATACCCTGCGAGCAGTACCGCCTGAGCATTCGTCAGACTCGAATTGACGTACACATAATGACTCGCTCGTACACATTGCCAGTCAGTCACTGAGCAATCGAGAGGACTTTGATTAAGCCAAGTATTCATTTGCTGGCGTGTCCCTGTTGCGTCATTCAAGCCATGATCATCGCCCGCTAGAACTAAAGCAGCCTTCTGATCATTCGGCAAATACCAAAAACGCGGCATCGGCAGTTTGTCTTTAGATACCTCTGTTATAACATTCACGAGGAGACGTTGCTGTTCATCTGCTTGTGGAATGGCCATTTTATTTACATCTAGCCAGTCAGGCTGTACATCACCGGCCTTGGCACCAAAGAATAGATCATTAGTACGCATTGGACCATCTGCGTTCCTGTCCTGCCCTGACCAGGCAACATTCCCTTGATGCAGGGCAATAACAGAGCGTGCTAGATCATAACTAAAGCTACTAGCCGTTCCCTGACCAACGGTTCGTGTTGTTACGGCAGGAAATGTAGTAGCTGTTGACGCATCGCTGTAAAGCTGCGCAATTGCCGTGGCACCATTTAATGTATAGCGATCGGCTACACCCTTGAACTGCATCGACTGACTGACAATACCGGCTCCAGCCGCCGTTGCCGGATCAACCCGCAGATACTGGTTAGCGTTAGTCGCACCTGCATCAGTCAGACCAAGTAGCCCGGCGAGCTTCTTATCGGGTCGCATGGTAATCAAATTACCACCGCCCTGTACCCAAGTTTGGAGCATGTCAGCTTGCGGCTGGCTCAAAGCGGTCTGCGCCACGATAGTGGTTACATATTGATTCAAAAGGCTTGGTGACAAATCATCGGTATCCTTGACTGTAAAATATGAAATGCCCTCGGTTCGAAGAATTTCTGCATAGTACTTTCCATAGGTGTCCCCAGGTGCCGTCACTACCAAGACCGGCCCGCCATTGCCTTGATTCTGATCAATTGCAGACGTAGTGGCACCAGTCGTAAATGACCAGCTATAATCCTGTTGCAGGCTGAGTCCACGCATATCCGTCACTGCAGAGGTTACTACCACGTCATAACGCGTATTAGCGACGAGTGGTGCGGTCGGCGTAATCGTAATTGCTCGCTTGCCCACATCGAAACTGACACTACGAGCGACCAGCTGATTATTGCCGTCACGCAGCTGAACGTTAGCCGGCGTCACTGTTGCAGAATTAAGTGGCTGATCAAAGGTCATTGAAATTGGGGCCGAACGTTTCACCGCATAACTGCCGTCTGTTGGCTCAACTTTAACGGCATGAAGCGGGATTTTATCTTGAGAATAGGCGCTAAAGACGGCGTCGACATAGTAATAATGATGCGAGCCCGGGCTACCTGGATACTGACCAGCGGCGTTCGCATAGACAGAGTTAGCAGTCCCGCTACCACTTGCCGCATTACGAGCATCGCCGTCAGGATATGCTACAAAGCCCGGCGCAGTCATTGGAGCGGTAAATGAACCAAAAGCCGCCTGGTAATCACCCGTCACAAGTCCGAAGGAAATGATATACACCTGACCTCGCATCACATTCAAAGGTGTCGACAAGATAGCCTCTTGCCAGCCATAGTCACTTTCATTAGCTGTCGTTGCCGTCGCCAGTAGATTTCCCTGACCATCCCATACATTACCCGTATGTGTCGATGCTGGATTTACCAGTGGCTTGTAATAACGTAGCGCCGTGATATACCCATTCGTATTCGGGACTATCTTAAGACCCAGTTCATTGCCTTGCGGTAAATCTTCACGATAGGTACTTGAGCCAGTAGGGATCTGGTTATTCTTCAAACTACATGGACAATCTATAGGTGTTGTCGTGGTAGTGAATGACCAACTGTAATCGGCGGCCATGTCGTGCCCATCATAATCCTGAAGCGCCGGACTCGAGCCCTTAAGCGTGACTGTATACGTCTTGCCTGGCGTCCAGATGATATCAGGAGAAAACTGCACTTTATGAGTAGCGCTATCGTAACTCGCCGCACCTGTTACTGATTGATTCTGATCATCCTTCACCGTCACCGTACTGGAGGTAACACTGGCTGGATTAAGTTCTTTATCAAAGGTTGCTGTAACTGCGTCAGAAAGTGGCACATTTGTCGCGTTTGCAGCTGGTGTCTGTGCTGTAATTGTCGGCGGGCTGGCATCTGTTGAATTGATATAGGTAGCATCGATCCAGTAGTTTGTCTCGTTAAATGAAGTAAATGGATAACTACTTGCTCCCGTCACAGCGTATGCGCCCTGACCAACATTACCTAAACCATCTATTGCGCTCCCCTGATCTGGTAGAGTAAACGGTGCATTAATCACAGAACTACCGAAATAATGTGACGTTGCTACATAATTACCATCAGCCATAAAGACCGAGGCGGTATATATCGTATTAGCTGCTACAGCCACCGGCGCAAACTGGACTTCTTGCCAGCCAGAAGCTGTTTCATTTACAAAGGTTGCGTTTGCCATTCGAACCGAGCCATCGTTACTCCATAATGTTCCGCTATGCACGCCGCCCATACCTGGTGATTTATAAAACCGAATACCTGAAACGTATCCAGGATGATCAAAGCGCATCTTTACCCCAAGTTCGATGCCACCGGCCTCATTAAAAACAGACGGATCAGATGCCGGTTGACTTGCAGTAAATGCCGTACATGGGCACGGCGGCGCAGCAAAGGTGCTACGAACAGCAAAGATAGTAATCGTAAGACCAACGAGTAAGGCTGCAACTAGTGTTAGTTGACGCAAATCACGGAAAACAGGCTTTGTCCGCCGCCACGCGCTCAACAACCCTCTTGCACTCCTCCGTATGCGCATATTGTCTATTACTTTACTCCCCTATTGTGCTTATGACAATATCGTTTTCTGAGAAAGTTTTGAGAGAAAATCACGGAGAAGGCGGTCGCTGCGCTCCCTATTTCCGCTTGCTGACAAAATGAGCAAGCTAATTTTGTTGCGCGTCGCTACACGAACTCCTGCGGAGTTCTCGTTTTCTGCGAAGACTTACCATAGAAAAAACGCCACACAAGGTGACGTTCTTTCTATGGTGATCTCACGGAGAATCGAACTCCGATTGCCAGGATGAAAACCTGGTGTCCTAACCGTTAGACGATGAGACCAAATTCCGAGTGAAGTGTGGCAAAAATCTGTTTACATATTTTTGGCCAATTCCGAGGAATTTGGAGCTCATATGGTTTGAAAAATCCATATGAGATCTTTTGCCTTTTGGCTTCACATCCACAGATTATACCAAAAAAATAACCCCTTGGCTAGGGGTGTTACGAAAGTTAGTTGCCCCGGAGGGCATACGCTTTATGGTCCCGAATGGTTCCATGTACGTATGCCCTCCAAGGTAGAGGTGGTTAGCGAGCGCGCTGAAGTGCCTGGGTGTACGCCGCCGCAACCTCGTAATGCACCAGACCTCCGACCTGACCCGGTACACCTGGAACGATCCAGTGTTCACGGATCAGACGGTTATACCGCTGTGAAAGCTCGTCTGAGCGTTGCAAATCATAGTTATGTTCGACTTGACGTGCAAGATGAAAACCACCGCACGCAGTCTTACTTGACTGCTCCGCCTTGAGAATCTTGTCGAGTACTGCACGATCTTCCGCAGAAAGATCCTTGACCCGCAAGGGCTTTGTTACTTTCTTTACGTTTTTCATGCAAGGACTCCTTCAACACTAGCTGCTTCTGACAACTGATCATCGCTGAGGATGCCGTTCTTGCCGCCGCCAACGATCAGTCCGAATTCTCCTGTGAGAAACGAACGGAAGGCGCAACGATCAGACCAGTCATCAAGCTCTGCAAAGAGCTCTTTCTGCTTGTCGACGGTCAGCTGAGTCTTACGGGTAACCCCGTGAGCTTTCAGCATATCCGCAAACTTGATTCGACGATCATGGTTCAATGCACTATCATGCTTCTTGATTCCAACCACCCCAAAATGTTTAGGAACAAAAATTGCCCAGCAAACCGCTGTGCAACATTGCTGTTTATACACGTATTGACATTTTCTGTCAAATGTTTCGTAACGTAGCGCATAAAATAACACCTTTCACGCTACATCTAGCGGTGTTGTAAAAACGCTTGTGTTTATTTCGTAATTATTGCATAAAGCATTGACATTTTGACACTTTTATGCTAAATTAGACACATCAGTTACGTTGGGTTTCGACCCGGGGTAGCAGAAGATCGTTAACAAGTCAGATTGTTACATAATATGTACTAATCTGCTTTAAACGTAGCACTAAGGTGGGTCAAATCTTTGCCGTCTTTAGGTCAGTCCTCTGACTCTCTTTTGTGCTGCGTTTAACGCAGTAACGTACTAAATCGAAAACCGAAGTCGAAAGACTAACTCCTACAACCCTCGAAAGGGGTGAAGATTAGTGGTAAACCGTGATATTTCGGACGATGATGCAAGGTATCTCGACCGACGTAATGCAAACAAAGCAAAATGGGCGAATTTCAAATCGACCGCCAAACGGCCGATTGAGTCGACCAAGACTGCTTACCACAACGTGTTTCCTGCAAAATCCGACGTCACAAACGTTCGGGTAGACGGGAAAAAGCAGGTGTCCACGGGTAAGGCTCTTAAAGCCGCGCTTGTGATCATACTTGCTGTTGCTGTTGTATTCCTTGGCTTCCAAGCCATATCATGGATCGACCGCCTCGGCACTGAAAAAGCCGCGGAACAGATCCATAAGGTAGAAAGCAACTTCCAGTCGACCATCGACACCATCAAGAAGGACCAGAAAGCCTCGGACGACAAGGCAGCCGCCGCTGAAAAGCGTGCAGCTGACAAGGAAGCCGAGAGCAAGGCTCTTCAAGATAAGTTGAACAAGGTGCAGCAGCCGGCAAATACCAACTCTGGTGTAGCTACCACAGTTGGCACTGCCGACGGCGCTTCTCTCCCGGCCAATCCCCAACTGGAGACCAACCGGGAAATCTTCCGACAGCTCATGAAGGCCAAGGGCCAGGTTGAAGGTGTTGATTATTCATTCACCATCGACCGCGCCAAGGCAGCAACTGTTGGTACTGGTGAAGGCGTATTCGGCCTGCCGGTCTATAACGAGCAAGAGGTTGCCTCAGCGCTCGCCGATGGATCGGTAACTTCCGAGCTCGTCATTGCCGGTATTCAGCAGAAGCACCTTCAGGGCAATAACCTGACGATCGCTCGTCAGAACCTGTTGGTTGCTAGCAACTGGCAATGTGTCCAGCACCTGAAAGAGAGCAAGTCGAATGACATGGCCTCTTACGTGAATGGCATAATGGCATGGGATCGCACCACGGTTGACCCTTCGTGGTCAGTCAGCTGCACCTATGTTGGTCCAGAAGTCACTAAGGCTGTCATGGCTGGTAAGAATGTCATTGCATATGGTGTTCGTGGCCCTTGCCGGAACGCACAGGAAACCCCTGTTACCGTTCAAGAAGTACCCAACATTCCGCGGATCAATCCGCATGTAGGAACAACAGTAACTCCGCCGCCGGCAACTCCGCCGACCGGCACCACTGTCAACTACCCGAATCCCAAGATGATCGAGGTCTGCGTTCTTGCAACGAAGACTATCAAACAGATTAAGGAATCGGACTTCGACGCAACGAAGCACAGCAAGGATCTGAAGGATTGCGAAAGCACTCCG
>CAMLED010000004.1 GCA_946479115.1 uncultured Candidatus Saccharibacteria bacterium
TTACGTGCTCCTTTTGTTTGTTTCTTTAACTTAGCGCTTCTTTAACAAGTTTTGCGACTAGGGCACCGTCAGCGGTATTGCCTACTTTTGACTTTACAACACCGATAACTTTACCCATGTCAGCCATACCGGCTGCACCAAGCTGTGCAATAGCAGCGTCGACAATCGTTTTAACTTCATCTTCAGTTAATTGCTTTGGCAAATACACTTTAATGACATCCATCTCACGCTGTTCAGCCTCGGCAAGATCATTGCGATCACCTTGGATGTACAATTTAATGCTTTCGTTACGTTTTTTTACTTCACGCGCAATAATCTGCTCGATAGTGGCGTCGTCCAAACCTTCTTCGCGTTTATTCTGCGCAACTTCTTCGTTCAAGATCGCGGCTTTAAGATTACGGAGTGTCTCGCCTACAAAACGATCGCCGCCCAAAAGAGCGGCTTTAAGATCGTCAGTAATGCGCTGTTTTAGCGCCATTGTTTAGCGTAGTCCTAAGCGGGCTTTAGCTAGTTTGTCGGCTTTGCGCTCTTTGCGAATAATCGCCTTTGCACGACGCTCAGTCTTGCTAAGAGGTTTAGCGAATCGCATAGAAGCCTTAGCCTCAGCAAGTACGCCGCTCTGCAAAACTTTGCGGTTGAAACGACGAATAATGTTTTCGTTCGCTTCGCGTTCATCTTTACGTGTTACTTGTACCATAATGTTGTTATTGTAACAGAGATAGTACAAGAGTGCAACAGGCGCGTTTAATCAAGTGCGAATCGACACCATATACCTGTGCCGTCAGTAAAAGCACTGTGGGTTAACGTCCTCAGGCTCCCAATCTGCGGACATGTTGTCGTTCCGTACTGTGCAAAGGCAATAGCTGCACCAGTCGGGTTATACGAAGCATTGTTCCATGTATAAAAGGCTGTATCGACCCATTTGCCACTAATCGGCGAATGAACTGACTTTACCTTAGGTGGCTGGGTTAAATAATCCTTTAACACCACCGTGTTAAAGTTCCCATTATTCTCAGAGTATGACCCACCGTCGTAATGACAGGTTCCTCCTGGATACCCTACCCCCAAACAAGAAGTTGTCGTAGGGTACGCCCCTTTCTCAGCGTTATATGCAGCCAGTGACGTCATGTACGAGCGCACTATCGAAACCACCTGTGTATTATTGGCTCGGTTTTGAATACCGTTATAGGCAACGATAGTAATGGCAGCCAGAATGGCAATCACGACAATCACAATCAGCAGTTCGACGATTGTAAAACCGCCCTGCCTATTTGTTATTCCGCTATACGTTTTGCCCACATTCATGTTTATGCTTTTAATCTTAGCATAGCCAGACACATCAGTAAAAACCAGAATTATTACTCTGTCGTTAGATGCAACAATCGCCCTTCGACAGTTCGCCGGCCTTGCCATTCATTAACGCTCGGCTGAAACCAAATCGCGACATACTCACCTGGCTCAACAAAAAATGATTCAGGTGCGTTAAATGCCAAAAATTCCATCTTGTTTTGCTGGTTATCCTGCATGGTTAGCTTGACGTGCTGTGCGTCAGCCCCCATCCGTCGCAGGTGTGTCACCAAAAGCCCTTCACTTTTAAAAACAGGTTCAGGATTACCACTACCGAATGGCTCTAACGCCTCTAATTGTAGCAGCAACGCCTCATTAATCTCACTAAAATTCGTAACTGTCACATCGGCCTTTGGCAGCAGCAACGCCGCTTGGTTAAAGAGATTTTGAGATCGATAAAATTCGTTGACTCGCGCACGAAACGCCGCGATATTTTCCGTTGGCAGCGTCACCCCAGCAGCAAGTTTATGGCCACCACCCTTGGTAATAATATCGTCGCTGGCACGAATAGCATCCGCTGCACTGAAGTCGCCATAACTTCTCGCCGAGCCCTTAGATAGTTCGCCCATTTCCTGTAAAACATACGTCGGTTTTTTGTACTTTTCAAGTAACTTTGCCGCCACGATGCCGATAATCCCATGGTTCCAATCGGCATGACTAACGACAAGCACCGGATCCGCTATATACTCTTCGGCTTGAATAATGGCCGCTTTAAAAATCTTATCCTGATCGGCGCGCCTGGCTTGATTCAGCATATCTAGTTGCTGAGCCTTTTCCATCGCGAGCATTGGCTCGTTAGCACGTAGCATATCGAGTGCGTACTGTGCCGTTTCTAACCGACCTGAAGCGTTCATGCGAGGCCCTAAACCAAAGCCAAGGCTGCGGGCATTTACTTTTTCAGGCTCAATTGCCGCAACAGCCATCAAAGCCTTCAGGCCAGGCCGCCTGGTTTGGCTTAAAACTTTCAAACCCCAATAGACATTCGCCCGGTTTTCATCGACCAGCGTCACGACGTCACACACCGTACCAAGTGCCACCAAATCCAGCAACCACTTCTCGTGCCCAATAGGCAATCCATCAAGTCGAGTCTGCAGTGCTTGAACCAATTTAAAGGCCACGCCAACACCTGCAAGATCGATAAATGGATAGTTATGATCAGGACGCTTTGGATTAATAACCGCGATAGCCGGTGGCTGCACAGGTGCAACATTATGATGATCAGTCACAATCACATCGACGCCTAGCTCATTCGCACGAGTAATTTCTTTTTCGCTGAGGCTACCACAATCAACAGTTACAATTAGCTGCGCACCAGTCGCCGCGATTCGCTCAACGGCATCAACCGTTAGTCCATACCCTTCGACAAACCGATTAGGAATAAATGCATCAATTGATTTAAACCCAAATGATTCAAATGCATCAAGCAGTACTGTTGTCGCAGTGAGACCATCAATATCATAGTCACCATAAATCATAATCTTATCTTGGCGCTCACGAGCTAACACCAATCGATCAACTGCTAGTTGCATATCTGGCAACAAAAACGGATCATGCTTGGCGTCATACTGCGGTGACAAAAAAAGATCACGAGCTTCGCCTTCGAGGCCTCGTGCCTTTAATATCTGTTCAAAGAGAGTCATTACAAATCAGAAGAGCGTTTTGGTCGACTTGCGTGCTGCTGTGATTTAATCACAATACTCTGCAATTCTTTAAAGATCGGGAACTGCTTGTTAGTCGAATAGATCTTGGTATTGCCCTGTTTTTCAGAGCTCAGGAAGCCTACTTTTTCCAGTCGCTTCAGTTCGCGCTGGATATTGCCCGGGTCTTCCTTGATCAGCTTGGCAAGGCCTCGGACGTGCGTGTGAAAATCTGGGTATTTTGCATATACCACTACAATTTTTCGGCGTACTCTTGAGGTAATAAAAACGTCTAACATAATTTCCTTTACTTTGCTGCTTCTCCCTAGTGTTTGCTATTGTACACTTTTTTACATCATTCTGACAAGTCCGTTTAGCGCCAATTTAGGACAACTTCGTTAATTTTAGCGATCGTTTCCTCGTGGCTTGGAATGTCATTAACATCGTAATAATGATCTGTTCCCATATAGTTCTGCTTAACGTCTAGGATATGGAGCTCGTCAGCTAACATATGAAGTTTGTCGACGGCAACAACCGATGCAACCGGTGTTGCAACCACTAATCGTTGAATACGAATCGGCTTTAAGAAATCAATCGCTACATCAAGCGCCGCACCGCTATCTAGTCCGTCGGCCACCAAGATGACCACATGGTCACGCAGCATGTCGTGATCGATCACACCACCATCGCCAATCAGACGATTAATTTTTTGAAAAGCAACACGTTTTTGCTCTTCCAGATAGCCATGGAACTCATTGGTGTACTCTTCGATCTCACCAGAGCTAAATTCCCCATTATAGGTAAAGGCACCTGTCTGTGAAACACCGCCAAAACTAAGTCCCTCACCCGGGATCGCAATATCCTCTACAAGCAACATCGTCAGTAGACAGTGGAGTGCTTGTGCGATTTGTTCGCCAACCTGAACGGCGCCGTCACTCAGTGCCACCACCACACAGTTCTCATAGCGATAGGTAGTCACGAGCTCTTGAGCTAATCGTTGTCCAGCTTGGGCTCGGCTTTCAAAATACATATCCTTATTTTAGCAGTATACTAAGAACTATGCACTACTACGAGGTGGCGCCAAATCAAATTATTCGTGCATCAAGCGCGACTTTTACGTATGCCTCAGAACCACCACTTCAGGCTGGAACCATCGTCACTATTGAGGTCGGTAAAAAGACCCTCGTCGGCGTTATTATCCGTGAAGTCTCAAAACCAAGCTATGACACCAAGTCAATTAGTGAAGTTGTCGAAGCCCAGGCGCTTCCAACGCCAATCGTCCAGCTTGCGTTGTGGCTCAGTACGTACTACGCCACTCATCTCGCGACTGTTTTACAAACCATCTTGCCGCGCGGACTTCAAAAAAACCGTCGTGAGCGAAAATCTGTTAACCATGAAGCCCTCCGCGACCGAACAACTATTGTGTTCACTTCGGAACAAAAGACGGCTATCACTACTGTTACAGAAATGTCACCTGGTACCGCTCTTCTTCACGGCGTTACTGGATCGGGCAAGACACACGTCTATATCGAACTCGCGAGAAAAGCACTCGCCGAAGGCAAATCCGTCATTCTCCTCGTGCCAGAGATCGCCCTGACCTCGCAACTGGTCGATGAATTCTCCCATCATTTCAACGATATTATCCTTACCCACTCACGCCAGACCGAAGCCGAACGTCACCTTGCCTGGCGCGAAAGCCTCAACAGCACATCACCACGCGTTGCCATTGGACCACGTTCTGCCCTCTTCTTGCCACTAGCAAATGTTGGACTCATCCTGATCGACGAGGCCCACGAGCCTAGTTTCAAGCAAGAACAATCGCCACGATACTCGGCGCTGCGTGCCGCTAGCATGCTTGCTCATTATCACGGCGCTAAAGTTGTGCTTGGTAGCGCAACGCCAGCTGTGACAGATTATTATCTTGCCGAACAAGCGCACCGTCCGATTATCACCATGGCATCCAGAGCACGTCACGATGCCGTCACGCCAACTATTACGCTTGTTGATATGACGAAACGTGCCAACTTTAAACAACATCGTTTCCTTTCAGATACATTATTGGCTCAATTGACGGAAAGCTTTGCGAGTGGCCATCAAGCACTGGTGTTTCATAACCGCCGAGGCAGCGCATCGACTACTTTATGTGAAAACTGTGGCTGGTCGGCGACATGTTCACGCTGTTTCACACCATTAACACTCCACGCAGACAAACATCATTTACGATGCCATATATGCGGCATTACAGAGCGTGTCCCTACCAGCTGTCCAGTGTGTCACGCTGCCGATATTATTCATAAAGGTATCGGAACAAAATTAATCGAATCTGAACTGCGCAAATTATTTCCAGAAAAAACAATTATGCGCTTTGATGGTGATAGTGAACTGGGTGAGTCGATTGAACAAAAATATAAAGAGCTCTACGACGGCGACATCGATTTAATTATCGGCACACAGGTGATTGCCAAGGGACTGGACCTTCCTAAATTACGTACTGTTGGTGTCATCCAAGCCGACAGTGGCCTTAGCTTGCCAGATTATGGTGCGAGTGAACGTACGTTCCAATTACTTGCACAGGTTGTCGGCCGTGTTGGCCGGTCAAATCACCCCACAAAAGTCATTGTTCAAAGCTATCAGCCGACCCACCCAGCTGTTGTTGATGGCCTGTCACAAAACTATACCGATTTTTATACCAATACACTTGCCGAGCGTAAACGCGCACTCTTCCCTCCGTTCGTCCACTTATTAAAACTTACCTGCATATACAAAACAGAAGCTGCAGCAATTAAAAACGCTCAAAAGCTCGCGGCCGAATTACGTACAATTGCCCCGTCAACCGTTCAAATCCTTGGGCCAACACCTGCATTCTACGAACGTCAGCGCGACACCTACCGATGGCAATTAACGCTTAAATCCTCCAAACGAGCAGACCTAGCCGCCCTGCTGGCACACCTCCCAACAACCCATTGGCAGTACGAACTCGACCCAATCAGTCTTTTATAATACCTACCCAACACCACCCCTGTCTTTTATCGATCGTCTTCGCTATAATAGGTCTAATGAAAAAAGAAGACATTATTGCCCTGCCTAACCCTCACCTCCGGGTAAAATCAACTAAAGTACATGTTATTACTGACGATACAATTCGTCTCATTGATGACATGACCACGGCTTCTATTGATTGGGAAGATTCTCGCCCGCATGAGATCAGCGCCGCACTAGCCGCTGTCCAAGTTGACCATCTCGAACGTGTCGTTATTGTACGTAGCGATTTTGATGACAAATCAGTTCGTGAATTTACAGCTCTTATCAATCCAGAGATCGTTAAGTATGAAGGTGAACAGATCACTGATTATGAAGGTTGCCTCAGTGTTGGCGGTGTTTACGGCAAAGTTCCCCGTTACTCGAAGATTCGCGTTAAAGCTCTCGATCTTGAAGGCAATGAAGTGCGTTTTAAAGCTGACGGTTTCCTGGCACGAGTTATTCAACACGAAGTCGACCACACAAATGGCATTCTGTTTATCGACCACATCAATGACCAAACCGATGCATTTTACACTCTCGACGAGAAAGGCGAGCTACAGCCATTAAATTATGATGAACACATCCGCGAAAATCATATTCTTTGGGACTGAGGATTTTAGCCTCACCGCTCTGACCGGCCTGATTGAAGCTGGCTATACGATTGCTGCCGCGGTGACAAAACCAGACAGCAAAAAAGGCCGTGGCCAGCAATTAGTTCCTCCGGCAGTTAAGATTCTTGCGACCCGCCACAACATTCCTGTTTGGCAACCAGAAAAGCTAGCTGACATTGCCGATGACATTCGCGCCTTAGGTACCGTCGCTGGCGTTCTCGTTAGTTACGGAAAAATTGTTCCGCAAGCAATCATCGATTTATTTACCCCTGGTATTATTAACGTCCATCCATCACTGCTGCCAAAATATCGTGGTCCATCCCCTATTGAATCAGCCATCAAAAATGATGATTCGGTTACTGGAGTTTCAATTATGCAGCTGTCGGCCCGTATGGATGCTGGCCCTGTCTACACAGCCAAAGAACACCCGCTTCAGGGTACGGAAACTCGTCCCGAGCTATACCATGCACTTGCAGATATTGGTACAAACCTACTACTAGAGTCACTCCCTGCCATTATCGATGGCTCAATGCTGCCGACACCACAGAGTGAAGACGCCGCAAGTTACTGCCAGTTATTAGAGAAAAGCAGCGCTCACCTTGATCTCGCCACGTTAAGCGCCGCCGAAGTCGAGCGTATTATTCGTGCTCATATCGGCTTTCCAAAAAGTAAGTTAACTATCGCCGGCCACACAATCATCGTCACTAAGGCTCATGTGACTAATCAACAAAAAACACCGCTCGACGTTGTATGCCAAGACGGTGCTTATTTGTCAGTCGATGAGCTGATCGCGCCCAGTGGACGCCAGATGAGCGGCGACGCTTTTCTACGCGGCTACGCTGTCGTTTCCTAAGATCGCGTCGCGGTTACCGATAATTTCGCGTTTGATTTCATCAAGCACTGTTGCAACCACTTGCCTATAGTCAGGACGATTCAAACTAAGCCATTTTAATGATGCGTACTCGGCCATAACTGCCATTTGATCAACACCTTGTGGCACACTCGCAACTAACTGCTGGTAGCTTGGGTCATTCTGGTAGTCAGGCGTATTAGCCGCAATCCAAGCAGTCACTTTTTCATTATTACGATCGACAAATGACTCAAATTCGCTCAACTGATCATCGCTAAGACCTTCAGACAAACGTGTCCCAACTTCAATTTCTAAGCGGCTATAGATGTGATCCTTAAATGCCTGCTTTTCGTGCTCAGGTAGTTGGTCAAGGCCAAGTTCTTGTAGGAATTTATCATCAAGTTGAAACATGTTTAATCCTTTTGTATTTACTGATTATTCTTAATTAATTCTAGCACATCCCTTGGCAGTGCACCGGGACGACTGATTCCCCATGTACCATCGGTCATTGGGTATGCCCAACCCTTTTCTTGCAGCACAGGACCAATCTTCTGCAAGATCGCAGCCTGCTTAGCTGGGTCAGTTACACCAGTAGCCTCTTGGATGGTCTGATACCAACCTTCACCATTCGTAACTGTCGAGGCAGCGACGCTAAACTCAGGCGGAAGAGGGCGTGTTGGACGCGGTGTTTCACCGGATGGTGCTTTAGTCACCCAGTCACCGTCGGCATTGCCGATTCCGGCTGGCAGACTCGCCATATCATGACCCAATTTCCAGGCGGTAATGGCAACCAACGTAACTGCAGCAACACCAACCACACGCTTAAGTGCCTTTTCTTGTTTCTCGTTTCGCTTCGCTAGCTGCTCATTTGAATATTTCTTTTCAAGCTTGTTTTGATGAATGACACGATACGCATCCATCTGACCAGCAAGATATGCTGGTAGATCGCGTAGCTTGTCTTTTAGGCTTAGTTTCTCAACTACAGGCGCCTCTTGGTTAGGTTGTACGGGAATAGATTCTGTCTGTGCTTCTTGTGCATCCTCACCTGTTGGCTTTAAATGAATAGTTGGCAAATGATCTGGCTTGGCAGGAATCTTTCGCACCTTTGGCTTCCCTGTTTCACGGTCCCAGGTACGTTTATTAGTCACAGTGTAGCTGTGTCGATCGCGCATCGCTTCAGAAATCTGATCTTGCAGTTCTGCATCATCAGCAAATACTTGCATAATATCAAGATCATCACCATTGTCGGCAGATTTTTTTCGCTGTGCTTTGCGGGCCTGGCTTACTTCAGCCGCGGTAGCAGTATGAGGCAAACCCAGGCTCTCGCGTATCATACGTGCATTTTTTTGACGCGCTGCAAACGTACGGTTCAATGCCTCAGACTCGTTGCCTGTTGTTTCAGGTTCATCTATTAATTGATCGGGCGTCGATACCGCTTCATTTTTACCTTGATCGAAATCAATAACAATGACGCTTTTATCATCACGTTTTTTCTGTTCACCTAGACTGATTTGCATGAACCGCTCAGCCGCATCATCAGCCGCAGATTGGCCAAATGCATCGAGATACTCTTCGGTACTAAAGAACTGTTCTGCGTAGTCACCCGTAATGCCATCTGAACATAGCATTAACCTGTCACCAGCTTGAAGTGGTGTAAGACGAAAATAACTAGGCTTAGAATGATACTTACTATCTAGTGCATTGAAAATAACATTTCCTCTAGATTGATCAGGGGTGAGATCATAGTACTGTTGCGACTCTTTACTGTACAAAAAGGCACGCGTGTCTCCCGCGTGTGCAACACCTAGAAATGCCTTGCCATCGATAGTATAAATTTTTGCTGCTGTTGCGACGGTCGTTCCGCCTTCGCCGTGTTGGTCCACGGCTTCACGTCCATTTTGAAATGCCCTTTTTAAGTCTTCCTCGGCGGCGGCAATAGTATCGACAGCCCTATCTGTTCGACTCAGGGATTCGCCTACCGATTCAGATGCAACACGAGATGCAGCTGCTGGATTCCCACCCGCCCCTCCGGCGCCATCAAAGACACCAAAGACGTGATCTTGCTGATTAATATAAACAGCGTCTTCAGTATGGCTATGGCTCTCTTTTTTGCGCTCGCGCACACCCACCGAAAGGCGCAATTGATCGAATTCGAGAACAGGAGGCATTTCTGGTGACTGCAGTTGATCATCTACAATTTCGGCATCGTAAATCTTATCCAGATGTGAATCTGGGTAAATGGTCATTGATTCTGCTTTGTGCTGTACTGACATAGCAATGCTTTCTAGATAAAATTTATTTTGTTTTTGCGATGTTTATACTTTGTATATTAGCATAAATACAATAAAAAAGCAAGTACCACATACTGTACTTGCCTTTTTACAACACGACTATGTTTACTTAAGCGTTCGCTTGACCAATTCGCGAGTAAAGAGCTCGAGTTTGTCGCCTTCTTCAAGAAGAAGTTTCTTTGTAGTTTTCAACGAAATACCACACATTTCACCTTCAAAAACCTCTTTGGCCTCTTGTTGCTGGCGCTGAACCTTGGTGACTTCAACTTCACCGAGAATCTCATCGCCACGTTTTACACGTGCGAGGACGTTTGGCACAACTTTACCAGTCGTTACTTCACCACCGGCGATAACTTCGTCTTTGAGAGTACGGAAGATGCCCTTGATGGTTAATTTACCAATTTCAGTCTCAACTACCTCTGGTGCAAGCATTGCTTCCATCGAGCTGCGCGCATCATCAAGGAGTTCGTAGATTACTTTGTAAATACGTACCTGCACTTTGTCACGCATCGCAAGACGCTTAACAGCTGGCGGCAGTTCAACGTTAAAGCCATAGATAATGGTGTTTCCATCAGCGGCAAGACGAATGTCATTTTCGGTAATACTACCGACGCCGCTACCGATAATACGAAGTGTAATTTCACCCTCTGTATCAACCAAGCGTAAGCTATCCATAACAGAGGTTAGTGAACCCTGAACATCAGCTTTAATGATCACGTTAAGATCCTGGGAATCATATTTTTGATTCATCATCTTAAGCAGATCGGCGCCAGTAACATTGGTACTAGCAGCGTTCTTTTCGCGCTCAATCTTTGCCTGAGCAGTCACTGCACGGGCTTCTTTTTCGCTTTTAACAATCGTAAAGATATCACCAAATTGTGGCAGCTCCTTGAAACCAGTCACCGTTGCGGGAGTTGATGGACCGGCGCCGCGGATAGTTTTGCCAGCGTAATCAAGCAAGGTTCGGACTTTGCCGTACGCCGTACCAGCGACCATAAAATGACCAGGCTTTAATTCGCCCTGTTCAACCAAGAGGCTTACAACAGAACCGCGACCTGTTTCCATGTGTGATTCAATCACGAGTCCCTCGGCAGGAACGTCGGTATCAGCTTTTAATTCTTCGATGTCAGCGACGAGCAGAACGGTATCAAGTAGTTCATCAATTCCCTGTCCAGTCTTTGCACTGACCTCAACCATAGGGACCGTACCACCCCAAACCTTGTCGTCTGGAATAACACCACGCTCGGCGAGTTGACCCTTTACAAGACCTGGGTTAGCAGCTTCTTTGTCCATCTTGTTGATAGCAACAACAATTTTGGCGTTTGCCGTCTGAGCAAAGCGAATTGCTTCGACAGTTTGTGGCATCACGCCGTCGTCGGCAGCAACTACAATGATCACGACATCAGTTAAGGTAGCACCGTGCTGACGCAGGGCTGCAAAGGCTTCGTGACCAGGGGTATCGAGTAGTGTAATCGAGCGGCCCTTACGAACCGTTTGATAGGCGCTAATGTGCTGGGTAATACCACCAGCTTCACCATCGACTACTTTTTGACTCATGACGGCGTCTAGCAAGCTAGTTTTACCATGGTCAACGTGACCCATGACCGCAACAATTGGCGGACGTTCGACGGCGTGATCTGATAACTCGTGAACTTTGCGTTCAGTTGCCGTTGCGGCCGCCTTTTTCTGTAACTCAACATCAAGGCCGAGCTCTTCTACGATAATTGTCGCGGTTTCAAAATCAATTCGTTGATTGATGGTTGCAACGATACCGTTTTTAAACAACTCACCAATCAAATTGGTGACGGGCAAATTAAGCGTTTCAGCTAATTCACCAACAGTAATTGAGTCAGCGACAACAAGTACTTTTTCTTGGCTCATCGGAAAGCTCCTTTCTGCCCGTCACCCTCGTGACGGAATTATACTATCTCTCGATAGGTTTATTTCTTCTTTTTGTCAGCAAGACTTAGTGAAATCTTGCGGTTGTCTTTGTCGATATCAAGCACAGTAAATGATTTGCGCTCGTTCAATGTAAAGACTTTTTCTGGATCAACGTCGTTGCCGTCACCAAGTTCAGAAATGTGAACGAGAGCTTCAACAGCTGGGCTGATCTGTACGAATGCACCGAATGGAGTGATACGAGTGACTGTACCTTCAACTTCAGCACCTGATTTGAATTGTTCAACTTCATCAAGCCATGGGTCTTGGGTAAGTTGTTTCATGCTTAGGCTAAGGCGGTCTTTATCGATTGAAATAATCTTCGCTTCGATAGTTTGACCAACTTTAACGTAGTCACTTGGGTTGCTTACACGTTCCCAGCTAATTTCTGAGATGTGCACCAAACCTTCGATACCTTCAACGTTAACGAATACACCGAAGTCAACAACACCAGTAACGATACCAGTCACCTTGTCGCCAACAGCAAGTTTTTCAAATCGAGCAGCAAGGCCGTCTTTGATAGCTTCTTTTTCGCTAAAGATAAGTTTGTTAGCTTTACGGTCACAGTCCAAAATACGAACCTTAAGCGTTTGACCAACCAGGCTGTTCAAACGTTGCAAGATTTCGTCTTTATCGCTTGAACCGACACGTGGGTAGTGTTCAGCTGAAAGTTGTGACACAGGTAGGAACCCGCGAACACCTTCATATTCAACCAACAAACCACCGCGGTTTGCATCGTATGGAGACACATCGATAATATCGCCTGCGTCCATTTTTGCAGCCACTTCGTCCCAACCGCGATCTTTCGCAGCTTTACGAAGTGATAGTAGTGAGTAGCCATTATCAAGCTCAGCATCAACGACGCTCGCTGTGACTTCGTCACCTTCTTTTAGTGCACGAGAGAAACCAACCTCGCGGCGTGGTACGAAACCAACACCTTGGGCGCCAAGATCGATCAGTACTTCGTGTTTACGAAGACTGAGAACCGTTCCGGTAATTACTTCTCCTGCTGTTAGTTGCTTAACGCTGTCACCTTCGGCAGCGAGCAAATCATCCATTGTTATTGTGGCTTTTGTTGCCATAAGTCTTAGATAGACTCCTTCCTTAATTGATATTTCTGAAGCACGCTAAATATAGCACTCCTAGATCTTTTCCATTGTACCCCAGAGAGGGACGGAAGTCAAAGTGTTAGTCGGTGTTGGCGAGAACGATAATAGGCCACAGACGTACCTGTCAGGAGACCGATTGCAAGCATTGCCATAAACGTCTCGGCTGGTCCTGTTTGTGGCAACTGGGCAGGACGTGGCGTCACCGGAGCTGGCTGCGGCTTTGGCGTGCTTACCTCTGGTTTTGTCGCCTCTGGTTTAGGCTTCGCTTCCTCTTCGTTTGGCTTTGGCGCTGTTGTTTCGTCAGATTTATGAGACTGCTTTTGATCGCTCGTTGCTTGGGCAATCGTATCATTTGCATGTGTGCGAGCGAAATAGACGCCACCCACAAGAAGTACGACCAATGCGCCGCCTATGATTAGAAAACTTAGTACTGAACCACCCTGATTCGATCGTACCATTTTGGTTACTCCTCACTTACTTTACCTCTAGTATATTCCTTTTGAATCACCGGCACAACTTGGCGAGAATATGGTACACTACGTACATGTTAGTGACCGTCGACACTGGAGGGACCAAAACCCTAGTCGCCAGCTTTAATGAGCAGGGCGAGCTACAAGAATCACTCAAATTCCCTACCCCTCCTGACCAAAACGAATACGTCACTCTTCTCCGGCAAACATTACAAGATACCTACGGTTCTGCCGATGTGGAAGCAATTGTCGTTGCATTACCCGGTATCATTAAGAATGGCGTCGCTATCTGGTGCAACAACCTTGGTTGGAGAAACTTCGATGCACACGCTGCTCTTCAGGGAGTCCTTGGCAATGCGCCCGTTTTAATTGAAAATGATGCCAACCTTGCCGGACTTGCCGAGACACGCTCACTTGAACCTATGCCTGTCTCTTCGCTGTATGTCACCATCAGCACCGGCATCGGTACCGGCATTATCACTAATGGCCATATCGACGAAGGTCTGCGCCATAGCGAAGGTGGACGAGCCCTAGTGGAGTATGAGGGCGAAGAACACGAATGGGAAAGCTTTGCCTCTGGTCAAGCCATCTATAAAATCTATGGCCAATATGCCCGCGATATAACAGACCCCGCCATATGGGATGATATTGCTGACCGTATCACTCAAGGCTTCTTAGCAATGATTCCAATGATCCAACCAGATATCATCATTATCGGTGGAAGCATAGGGACTTATTTTGAGCGCTATAGCACACGACTCAAAACACTTCTTACTCAACAACTACCGCCACATATACCTTGTCCAGAAATAATCCAAGCTAAGCACCCTGAAGAAGCGGTGTTATACGGATGTTACTACTATGCAGTCGATTACCTCTCTCGCGACTAAACTTCAAGCGGACTTTCCTGACTTCATTTTCACGCCTGAGGCGGAGTTTCGTTGGTCGCCGCAACAAAAGACAATTTTTTATCCAATTACCTCATCCGATACGGCCAGCCTCTTACACGAAACAGCTCACGCCATTCTAAAGCACACTGAATATGCCAAGGATATTACTCTTATTGAAATGGAGCGTGATGCCTGGGAGTATGCGAAAAACGAGCTAAGCCCTCGGTATAACACCCCTATCGATGAAGTTATCGCCGAGAGTGCACTCGACACCTACCGCGACTGGCTCCATGCCCGCAGTACCTGTCCACAGTGCCGGGCCACCGGTGTTCAGATAAAAAAAGACCAATACAAGTGTCTTGCTTGCCATACTCAGTGGCGCACAAATGAAGCACGCGTTTGCGCCCTGCGTCGCTACACTCTTACCTAAAAAATACCCCGCAGACGAATCTACGGGGTATTTTCTTTTAAGCAACCTTAGGCTGCAGTGTCAGTAACGACTTTTTTGCGGCGTGAAATACGGCCACCCTTTGCACCAGCAATACGAGCTAGGTCAGGGTTAGCGGCAAAACCACCAGTATGACCAAGACGGCCACCCTTTGCACCAATCTTCGCGTAGAAGTTTGGATCTTTTGCTAAGTTCTTTGCAGCCGCTTTCTGGCCACCAGCTTTTGTTCCAGCCATGGGTTCATTCTCCTCTTATCCGAGGTCTCCACCTCGGTTATTACCTCACATATGCTATGTGTATGTTTTTATATTAGCATAGCATAGCCATTTTGTCAATATGTACATAAGCACTTTTTTATTGTATTTATACTGTTGCACATATTCAGATGGTGCGATATTATAAATACGCACCTGTTTGAATCCAAATTCGATTCAAATTAAAACGACCACATCTGCGAGATTGGTCGTTTTTTATATAGGAGATAATCCGCTGTCTAGAAGGCCGCTTGGTACTCTTTATCAACAGACCTGGCTATTGTCTCTGTACTCTGTGTTGTCTTAACGGCAATGTCGTCTAGCCCATCATAGGCAGCCGCTAAATCAGCCTGGGCTGTGGCATACTTCTGCTTATCTTTTGCCGCGTGCGCCGCCAGTACACCTTGCCAAGCCGTTGCGACTGCTGCCGTTTTTTGCACCGTCAGCTCTTGAATAGGCTTAAAATCCTGGCTAACTGCCACTTTATTGATTGCCTGACTCTTCGATTGCCAGGCCGCGACCTGCTCTTGCCAAGCCGTATCTGCAACTTCATCTATCTGCGGAAGGCTCTTCAATAACTTTGCCATCGCGCTATCATCTCTGACGAATACTGCCGCTCGCTTAACCTCTTGATTTAGATTAGCTAACTTGGCTTGTTGCTCCTGGCACCGTTGGCGCTCTTGCTTCAATGAGGCGATTATTGATTCTTGCCACGCGACCATGGTGTTAATAGTACACATTCTCGTCTGGCTTTTATCTATAGACTCTGAAGCTACGGTCAATTGCTTTAACGCCAGCTCCTTGTCTTTATCTGTAGTAACAGGGGCCGTTACCAGTTTATCAAGCGATGTCTTCACCGCCTCATACTGTAAGGTATAGGCTGGCTGATACTGCACCCACTGCTGACGACTCCATAGTCCATAAGCAGCAACGGCAATGAAAACGAGACTACATAGGCTAATAACGACTGCTTTTTTATGGTGTCGCAGGAATGCGAACGATGGCCGAGATAGTTTCTTCATCACAAGCCAATTCCTAACTGCGATGACCATAGCTCACTCACTGTTGGCCAAGGATTAAAGGCACAGCCCTGTAAATCGATTGATTGCTGTTGCATTACCTGTGCTGGCTGGCCCGCACCACTGCAGGAAGCGTGATCATGCCCTAGCCAGTGACCCGTTTCATGATTGACCACCATATGGCGGTAGTCCCGCAAAGATCCACCGGCATTATTCCATGACGGAGTCGCCCCTAGCCAACGGTCCTGATTAATAATGACGTAACGCCCAGCTCGACAACTATAGTCGACGCCACAGCCCGATGAAAAGCTCGTCATCTGTGAAGCTTCACTCAGTACTAAAGTAAAGTCACCACCGCTAGCCACTTCTTGGAAATTAACACCTAGTCGTGACCAGCCCCGGCTATCATTAAGGCTAGCGTTTGCCTGGGCTTTAAATTCCGCTAGATTGGCCGTGATAACTCCTCGCGTTGTCACACTGTACGTGACAGCGCGTCGATTAGCCTGCTGCGCTGCCTTTGCCGCCGCTTCAGCGGCATTCTGATCCTTTAGCCACTGCGGATCAGTGAGGCGTGGGGCTTTAACAGTCGACAGAACGCTTGGAGTCTGTGGCAAACTAGCAATCTGTGTACTTAAAGAATTATTCGAGGTGGCCGTCGTATTACTCGTACTATTCACAGCCAAAAGAGGACCACTGGTCATTAGTAACCCTACCCCTGCCGTTGCATACGCCACCGAACACATCATACACATATATAAACCTATTATATACTACGTACCGGCAGACGGACTTCACATATACTCAATTAGCTGTATAATAACGCCAATACCACATAGACAGATCCATTCCATGACGCATCACTTTGAATACAATCCGACACCTGATAATCATAGTCTTGATGATTACGAGTTCACCCCAGAACCACCGACTATCGAAGAGCAGGAGCTTGCACTCCTCGATCTCCAAAAAGCCTTCATGAAAGAATGGGCTAATGATCCGAATGGCTTTATGATCTGGCTGATTCGCCGAGCAGACTCTTATATCGATAGTACTAATGGACTTATTAATTTTTCGCTTGGCTTACGACATACAGATAGCGCATTGGGCGTGCGGCTCCAAGAGCAGATTGTCATTCATGCTCACGGCAGACGTCTTTTACCAAGTTTGACGCTAGGCAACGAACCAAACACTCAATATATTAATGATTACATCCCACTTGTTACAACAATGAACGGTAATAAAAAACTCTCCCGCCATTTAGAGCCTGAGCATGTTGAACTGGTTGAGAGGCAGATCGAGCGGCTACGTCAGTTGCGGATGTTTTGTCCGAATCTCACTGATGATCTTATGGCGATCATACCGACACCGGGCAAAGAACTAGCACGCATCCAGTACTCGGATGCTTACATGGCCTCACGTTCGCGACAATAATCTATTCCAGCATTGCCCACATCGCTGCTTGATTACGCTCAAACTGATGATAGCTGTGACTGCCAAGCTCAACTAGCAGGCTCGGGACACCTAGCGCCTGTGCGTACCAATCATCGGCCGTGCCACTAATAGAGTATTCAAACGTACTATCTGACTGGCCAGTTATATTACCGTACCCCGACTTGCTTGCATACAGTGCCGCGAGGCTAGCCGAATTACCAGCTTGATTTGCCGCTACCATGCCGCCGATACTGTGGTACGAAAGCACCACCCTCGGCCGTAGCGTTCGCGCGAGTGCAGCTATAGCCTGTGTTTCCGGCTCGGACATCGCCGCTTCTCCACCACCCCCGGGAAATGGCTGATTATTCACTGTCGTGATATCCTTTTGCCAGTCACCAGTGGCAAAGTTTCGATTCAAATCAACATTATTAGCATTAGTACGAGTCCCACGTGCATATCCATCAGGATTAATAGTCGGTACAACCACCACCCTTATTCCCGCAGGGATCGAGCGTGCTTTTACCTCCAGGTCTTGGATCCATCGATCCATCAATAATTTCGTACTTACCTCACCACCATGAATAGCACCGGTGTACATGACTGTCGTTGCCCCGCTACCAAAATAGTACGCGTTCATAGCTCGTCCCTGTGCAGAGGTGCCAAATGTACTCACCGTCTGACATATTGTTCGGCTCGCAAATTCCCAGGCTGAGTTACCAGCTATGTCATACTGGCTCTGTAAATCATTTGTCAGTTTGATCGAGAAATCACCACAACGTGGCACATTCGCGATCGACACAAGTATCTGATTGGCCTTTTTACCCACCAAACTCGCACCACCCGTTAAAGTGACGAACTTTTGAATATCTTGAGGCTCAGAAAGCGGCTGATCAAAACTTATGACAACCGTTGCCCCCATCGCCACACCATAAGTACCGACATTAACCCCTGTTACTTTTGGGCCGCCCGAAACTTTAAACGGTAGCTGATATGGTTCAACTAACCCGCTGCCGTCAGCTGCAACGACTTTGTTCACCACCAGGCGGTAATCAGATGAACGCGCCAGCTGATCACTTAGCCGTATAGTAGCTCTAGTATCGGTAACCTCTATCTTGGTAGGGACCTTTTCTTGAGTATCGCCTGCTACTTTATAAAGATCAGCAGATACGCTGGTTACCTTTTTATCAAACGACAATGTAAGTTCGGTTGGCTTCGCGTACACCACTTCGTCTCTCTTAATAGAAGAGTCAGTAAGCGTTGTTGCCGCCAGTGTTTGAATATCTTTCTTCGCAAGTGCGGCCACAACAGTGTTATCAAAATGGCGCAGCAACTCTGCTTTATAGGACTGGCTCTGTGCGAGGCCAAGCGTTTCAACACCACATACTAGTTGCGTCTTGTCAGTGGAACAACTTGCCTCTTTATTATTGATCTTTAATGAATAGCTAAATATTTCATCACCACCACTCATCTTAAGTGTTAAGGGTCGTGAAACGGGGATCGGTTTACCTAATGGAGTTATGTCGGCTATAACTGGAGCCGGAATGTGTAGAGCAAATGTTTGCCGCGCAAAGATACCACCAAATGGTGCCAGACTCACCTTACTTACTCCCGCTCGTGGAGCCTTGGTTGGTGTAATGCAAAGTGACGTTGCCGCGGCAGACCAATTGCCAATTTTGATAACGCCAGATGGCTCTACCAGGTAGCCACTGTCGTTAACAGTGGCGTGGATACTGGGTAAAAGCGTCAGACGATTAACACAGGTTTTTTCTGCGTATGAAAAGGTGACCGGTTTTTCAATCACAAATATAATTACATAAAAGATACTAACAACAAGAAACATAGCTGCCGGAATAGTATACCGTCTAGGGAGTGCCCACAGTGCAGTGGCGAACGAACGCAATGTTTGTTTTAGCTGCATACTCCTCTATTTTACCATGGTGGTCATGGTTAGATGAGATAGTAGGTATTATAACAGGGGTGCTGGACATAAGCATTTTACAACAAAGAAAAAGACCACCCTATTAGGATGGTCTCTTTATAATTCGGCACCGTGCTAGTTTCCCACTTTTGGCAGTATAATCGCCGCTGCTGAGCTTGACTTCTGTGTTCGGAATGAGAACAGGTATTTCCTCAGCGCCATGGGCACCGAAGTAAGGTTTTAGACGCTTTGCGCTGATATAAAGAGATCAGTGGGTCAAAACCTTGCTTCGATGTCCAAAACATTGGACACGGGTTTGGATGTAATCATTGAAATTTTCATTGATTGACATTGGTGATTAACACCAATTACTAGTTAAGTCTACCTCATCACCCCTGTTAATGCAAGCATTAACGAATGGTGACAAGGACATAAAAAGGCGATGGGACTATTAGTACGCTTTAGCTCCATACATTACTGCACTTCCACCTTGCGCCTATCAAACAGATAGTCTTTCTGTGTCCTCATAGGGAAATCTTATCTTCAAGTTAGTTTCGCGCTTAATATGCTTTCAGCGCTTATCTATTCCGAACATAGCTA
>CAMLED010000005.1 GCA_946479115.1 uncultured Candidatus Saccharibacteria bacterium
TGATTCTACTTACGCATATTCTTATCGCCATTTCTAGCATTATCTACACAAGCTTGCTCTTGGTCCAGCCTAGCCGCACAAAGCTACGTACAAGCTATATTCTTATCGCAGCCACCTTGGCAAGCGGCACCTATCTTACGATCCTGAACCCAATTCATATGCTACAGACATGCACGACTGGCTTGGCCTATGTCGTTATCGTGAGCGCTGGTGTTTATGTCGCACGACAGCAGCTCATCAAACGCGAAGCTCAAAACACACAAACAGACGTTTTGTAAAATCGCAAAAATTACTATAGAGGGGCCCTATGCAGCAACAGTACGACAGCCATCCCGTTCAAGCCGCAGCAGATCATATTGCTCAATTAATTAGTGAAAAACTAGCTAATAACGAAAAGGTTTTTTGGTTTTTATCTGGTGGTTCAGGTATCCAAGTAGTGCTTGAAGTCGCCCGTCAACTCAATGGCCAAGACCTTCACAATCTTGCCGCCACGCTTAGCGATGAGCGCTACGGTCCGGTAGGTCACGCTGATGAAAACTGGCAGCAGCTCATCGATGGAGGCTTTAGCCTACCGGGTGCAGTCCTTTACCGTCCACTTATTAGTGAAGATCAAATTACTACTGCGAACCGTTTTGGTGCTTGGGTAGCACAGCATATGGCCGATGCGCATTATTCGATTGGCCTCTTTGGCATCGGCAACGATGGCCACACTGCAGGCATTAAACCACATTCTTCGGCCGTTACAGCCAATGCATGGTCTGAATACTTTCACGGTGATGATTTCGAACGTATCACGATCACCCTTTTACCCATTAGCCAACTTGATGAAGCAGTGATTCAGGCTTCTGGCCAAGATAAATTACCTATATTAAAATCGTTAGTTAACGAATCAATACCAGTAGTCAACCAGCCCGCACAGGCATTAAAGAGTATTCCGCTCAGTACACTATATACAGATAATCAGGAGGTCATATGAAAATAGCTATATCAGGACTTGGTCGCATGGGTGATCAGATTGCCAAAAAATTAGTAGAGGGTGGCCACGAAGTCGTTGCCCACAATCGTAGCCATGAACCAATTGATGCAGCTCGTCAGTACGGTGCAATACCAGCCTATGAAAAAGCTGATGTCATTACGGCCTTTAGCGGTGAGCCTGTGGTGTTATGGATCATGATTCCTGCCGAAGTAATCGATGCTGCTCTAGATGACTGGCTGTCTATCCTGCCAGCAGGCAGTATTATTATCGATGGCGGCAACAGCGATTACCGCGGCGATGCAGCTCGTGCTGAGCGTGTTGCTGCTAAGGGCAGTGTTCTACTTGATATCGGCACAAGCGGAGGCGTGTGGGGTTACAAGAATGGCTTCTCGATGATGGTCGGCGGTGATGCAAATGCTTATGCCACCCTCATCCCAGCCCTAGACACACTGGCAGCTCCTAACGGCGGTCATCGTCACTTTGGCGAAAACGGAACTGGTCACTATGTAAAGATGGTTCATAATGCGATTGAATACGGCATGATGCAAAGTCTTGCCGAAGGTTATCGCATGTTAAAGGAAGGACCATACAACACCATTGATCTAGCTAAGGCTGGGGATATCTGGCAAGAAAGTAGTGTTGTGACGTCTTGGCTAAACGATCTAACCCGTCAAGCACTGCATGAAAATCCAACCCTTGAGAATATTAGTGGCGTAGTAGCTGAATCGGGTGAAGCCCGCTGGACACTCGAGACCGCTAAAGAACTTGGTATTCCTATGCCCGCAATTCAAGCTAGCTTTGATGTTCGTCTTGCCTCGCAGCAAGGTGAAGTCAACTTCGCCACTAAATTACTTGCCGCTATGCGTAATAAGTTTGGTGGGCACAATATCGACGGTCAGCAGTAACTGCTGCCTAGTTCGTTAAATACCAACGTGCGTCATCGTAATATGCGGTGATGCCAGAGTTACCTGTTACGATAATCTGCAGGCTCGCACTTTTTACGTTAGTTGAAATCGGCTTGTATGAAATCATTACATCGCCGCTGCTAACACCTCGCACGCCTGTTTTATACTGACCAGATATCCAATTACCTACCGCATCGTACTCGTCAACATAGAACCCAACTTCACCTGAGGCCAATTGCGTGACAGCCACATAGCTCAAGAGATTATAGGTTTTGAGAGGATCGACGGTCACTTTCGGTGAAAAGAGATGACGGTTGACTGTTGTTGCCACTAATTTAACCGAGTTAGCTGGGTTAGCCGGACTACCATGATTGCCGGCATCAGCTGTAATTGTCGTTGGACTATTGGTCGTCCAGCCACCTGAAATACCGCCATCAAATGCGCCATTAGCCACCAAGTTAGTTGGAGCCGGCGGAGGCGCAACAGAGCTAAGCGCAAACCACTGCGCAGTGTCATAGAACCCAGTAACTCCTGAATTGGCGGTCACGATAACCTGGAGACGAGCCTTCTTTACATTGGCAGATGTTGGTTTGTAACTGAAATTGTAATTCTCGACGAATACAGATCGTTCACCATTTTTATACTGGCCAGATACCCAGTTGCCGAAACCGTCGTACTCATCGATGAAGAAGCCGACTTCACCTCCAGTAATCCGCGTTACATTCACAAATTGCTTTAATAGATAGGTCGCATTTGCGTCAACCGTAATGATCGGTGAAAATAAGTGGCCATTTTGACTCGTTGCATTTAACGCCACCGAACGGACAGGACTTGGAGCACTTCCATTTGTAGCCGCGTTTGACACAATTGATGACGGCGCATCAGTTGTCCAACCTCCGGCAATACCACTCTCGAAACTATTATTAGGCAGTAGATTAGTGTCACTGGCGACTAGTCCGTTGCTTATATTAACCGGTGTGATCAAACCCGCCGTTTGCTTTGACTTTACGTATGCGGCGATCTGGTCAAGTGCTGTTGTGCCGTACTCATAATCATCTGGGTTGCTGCTTGGTGATGCTTTTATGTCATGCATCGTCAAGATTAGCCAGTATTTATTAGTGATCGCTGCATCAATTTTAGCCTTGACCTGGGCAACCGTTACACCCGACTGAACCTGCATATTATTTAATAGGTAATCGTTGTATGGCCAAATATTATTACCCTGATCAGCAAAGCCTCGATGCGACGTATACACTTTAGCAATCTGCGCCAAGGTTGCAGCCGTATAGTCACCATATGGTGTCGAGAATGCTTTAGCGTCAATACCTTGGGCGGTAAAATCTGCTTTGCTTTGTGATAACTCTTGAGCAACTTGCGTTGGCGTTAAAACATTCGGCTGTCCATCGCTGGCATCACTAGAAGCAAGATACGGATGTGTAGCTGTATGCGACCCAATCTCCCACCCTGCTGTCTGCAGTTGCTTAATCTGTGCCCAGGTCATATACGACGCGTCGGTATTTGCATGACACGTATTTGGGACCGTCGACATACCTACACAGCGTGAAATAACATAGTCGGTAGCCGTTAATCCGTACTTAGCTAAAATAGGCTTAGCCTGAGTAAGCGCGCTGGTCAGACCATCGTCAAACGTAAACGATATCTTAGCTGTGGGCGTAGGATTCTGAACTACTGCTCCCGCTACGTGACTGAACCATGCCGGCGCAAGCACACTGACTAGTAGCATAAGTGTAGCAACCAGCCATAATTTTCTCCTTGGATACCGCTGTATATTCCTGATACTCGTACGTATTTCGTTCATCGTAACCTCCCTTGCCGGCAATGCGGCGTATACTTACTGATTATCTATTTCCTGAATTGCGGCAGACACGGGCTCAACAGTAATGCCACTCTGTTTTATGACATCAAGCTGCTGTTGAAGCTGAGTAGGAGTAATGACAGTTTCCGCTGTGCCAACTGGCTCAATACGGTGGTAGACTAACACAAGCCAACCGTTACTGGCCTTGGCATCGGCAATCTCGTCCTTAAGTCGTGCCTGTGTCACCGAACGCCCCATATACAACACACGAATATTGTACTGGTTGTAGTTCTGCCGTGTATTCACCCCAGGATCAGTGCCACGTAGTGACGAATAATATTTATGCGCATAATACGCAAGCTGGTCATCATTCCCGCCAAAGGGTGCAGAAAAGTCCACCGTCTGCAGACCATGTACGTGATTGAAATATTGTGCCGCGTAACTTAATTGATAATCAATGACCGAACGATCGAGTGTCGTAAAGTTAAGGTGTTTATATCCATGCGAAGCAATTTGATGTCCATTATCGCGTAGATCCTGTACTTGAGCCGACGACATAAAATCAGCCGTATCGATAACTGATGGGTTCAAGTAAAACGTTCCTTCATATCCATATTTATTTAATATACTTGCTCCGTTGTTAAAGGCAGAGAGCCGTCCATCGTCAAAAGTCAAAGACAGCAACGGGCGGTTCCACAGTAATGGGCCCGGCTTTGTCAGATTATATAATTCGCTTTCTCGCATATCGACATAGCCATTCGCATGTAGTGTTAGGCTCACTACGACGCTATTAGCAGCCTGAGGAATCGCAAACTGTTGCTCAAACTGCGTCCAATCCTTGGCGGGAAGCAATTGTCGAAGCGTCTCAAATCGACGTTCACCTGTTTCTAATGTATATTCCGCTACTACGTCTACTGGCGCATCACTCCGATATACAGCCCCAAATTGGTACATTTGATGTGGGCTAACGCTGATTGGCTCGTGTTGCCACTTCGCCTCGCCGTCCTTAAAATCACTAAGCTGGCTATGGACATATGGCATCCCATTATTCGGAATGTATGCAAAACCAGCTTGGTTATTACCATAGCTAAAACTAGACCAGCCAGCGACAGTTACTCCGTCATCACTCATAAAACTGGTATTTGGCATCAAGTTTACACCCATGCTTGGCTTTGGTTGCTGATAGATATCCTGGGGGTTTGGCTCAAGATAGGTGCGGTCAATTTGCAATTCTCCTTTACCAGCAACACTGTATACAAACTGAACACTTTGGGCATTTTGATCAGCGATAAATACATGGCTCGCTGCCTCCCAGTCTTCAGCCGGGTCAAAGCGCCCGACAATAGACTGTTTGTATGTACCATCCACATAATTTGTTCTCAGTATCAATGCAAACGGTAGGTCTGACTTGTAGAGTGTTTTGTAATAGTAACGTTCACCGGGCTTTACCGTCGCAAGCGGACTCGTGAGTGTCGTATTGCCGCGAGCCGTAGCGTCCGTGTTAGTCAATGCAATCGCAACAGAACTCTCATATCCCTTTCGTGTTGAACTCGTACTCGACTCGGTTTTAGACACTTGCCAACCTATAGGAAAGCCTTGCGCATCTAGCTCTTCTAAGCCAGCATTTGGCAAGATATTCGTAGCCGCATTTGCTAGTCGTGGTGAGGCGGCAATAACAGAATATTGCTGCCAGACGAAAAACAAAACCATTACTATAGGCACGACTGTTACAAACGGGCTTCTCCAGAATGTCGCTGCTCTACTCATGTGATTTCTCCAATACATTCACCGTATCCCTCGCCGGTATACCGACTACTTGACCACCGATCCTAGTAGGTGATCGCCAGGCTGAACTACTTTGGCGACGTCGCATCAAATGGTTCGCACGTATAACACATAGCGTCACGGCCAAGATTTGAATAACATCCATGATGTAAAAGATGAAGTACGCGAGCGGCACATATAATGTTAGATACAGCCTTTCACGCAGTCGTAAATGTTCATCATACCAAAGCGTCAAAAACATATATGCGGTAACTGTTATATACGTACCAAACAAAAGCAACAGGTTATTTTGAGCAATCATAAGATAAACAGCATATGCCCATGTAAATGGCAGAAACAGCAGTAGAATCTCGCTTACTATTGCCATTGGTAAACGATAAATTGTTAGCATTGATGAATAAAGGCTGTCATTCCTGCCGACCAGTTGATTATGTTTCAGGATATTTTGAAAACTACCATATTTCCAGCGATATCGTTGTCGAAACAACGAGCGCACATCTTCTACAGGTTCGGTCATCGCCATAACATCAGCCGCATACACTAATCTATTCGCCTTATTCCCTTTCGATATCAGTTTCATGCTAAGACTAATGTCTTCTGTCATGGTGTCTGTATCATAAAAACCAACAGACCGAATCGCCTTAGTGCGATAGGTCGAAGCAACACCGCCAATCACAAATTCGCAATTAGTAAGTGAGTACGTTTTTTTAGCGCGATAGCCAATCATATGCTCGAACTTCTGCAAAATGCTTAATGTAGTGTGCTTGTTAATAATTTGTACATTTGCCGCTACACCAACAACCGTTTGATCGCTAAAATAACTAATTGCTCGCTCAATCGCATCAGACGCCAATACAGAATCAGCATCGAGCATCATCACAAATTTACTTTTTACATAACGGTTTAGCGCATAATTTAGCGCCGCACCTTTGCCCGTGTTTCTGTGTCGATGAATAACCCGAAGGTTATATTCTGGATGCAGTTTTGCATACAGATTAACAATATGTTTTGTAGCGTCAGTTGATGCGTCGTTAACCACCATTACTTCAAAGTTAGGATAGGCGTTTGTATATATTGACTGCAAGCATCGTTCAATGACTTTTTCTTCATTATGCGCTGGCACTAAAACAGTAATCCGAGGATGGAGTCGTATAGTTCCCCGTGGTAGATATCGTCTAGCCCTTCGCCGCGCTTGCCACACGTCATACAAACTCGCGCCCATTAGATAGAATCCGAGGTGTGAAATATAAATAACGCTCGTAGCAGTAAACAGGTAAAACAAAAATGTACTAAGATCCATTGCTTAGCCTCATTTTTCGCCGTGCAACTCGCTGATGTCTCCGATACCTAGAGATGATTGCCAGTGCAATAATCACCAGATGTCGGATCATCATCACAAGAAGTATAATTGCCCAAATGATCAAACTTGCAAATGCTAATACAGTGATCAAATCCATAATTCTCGTTTGCTCGAATCCGGTATATTGACTCGGACTCGCCAGCGCTACAATTAGCATTACTGACATATCATTTCACCCATGTGTCGTATACTTTTGGCCATACCCCCTCATTTCTTAGTATCACATTAGCTCTACTCTAAACTGACTATAGAACTCCACGACTACTAGTAGCAGTGATTATTATTACTAATCAGCTGTAATTATGTTTACAAATTTCTTTAACTATCCTGTAATCTGCATTACATTTATTTTGATACTGGTCTTGTAAAATTAGTCATAATGAAGGGAGAGAAATGCATCAACTCAAGCCGCATCGTCACCTCGCCATCTACACAAAAATAGGAATAATCACCCTCTTATTACTCATGGGCGTGACCAGCGCTCTTTATATATGGATCCATCGCGACACGATATTCTCCTCACCTACCGCTGCACAAACCCAAATGAATTTATTACAGTCAGGATGGAATCATGTGTCCGGCGTTACTGCACGAGCGGATGGACTACATGTTACTAAAACAGATCAAACAATTGTCCAGCAGAATGGAAGCCCAGGAATGTCGATTCCTGCCGTTAATCTTTTTGGAACTCATTTGTATGCTGACGCCGATTACACACTTACGGCCACTATTACCAACCTCAGTGGTACTGGGATTCTACGATTTTACAGTGCGGCACCACTGACTCAGGATGAGTTTTATACGATACCCAAAAATATTGAATTTATTATCAGTGATACTCTCGTCACTACTAACATCTGGGATAACAACCAGTCAAAAAATCCATACACTCAAAAACCTGTCAGTTCGGTGGCTCACGGTCTCAAATCATCCCCTACTCATGTACTGACGATCAAACGTATTAACAATCAGTTAGTCACACTCATTGATGGAAAAAAGATTATGCAGCAGCCTTATCGTGATCTCTTTAATCGCGAGTTGTGGTTTGGGTTATCAGCGAAAAATGCTGATGATAACTGGATCCTTAAGGATTTGACAGTTACAACAAACGCTCCTAATCGAGTTCTTCCTGTAAATACAGCGGCAAATTCGCCTACTCAACAGACCCCAGCTACTGACGCCTTACAAACACTCGCAACCGCTAAACGTACAGACTTCCAAGTTGGAGCTGCAGCAGCCTTGGCGCCATCAGTCAGTGATACTACATATCGAACTATTCTCTACTATGGCCATTTCGGCAGCATTACTACCGAAAATGCCCTAAAATGGCAGTTTGTTCATCCCACCTCCTCAAACTACAACTTCACTGATGCCGATACACTCATTAATCTTGCCAGGCAATATAATCTTGCCATTCATGGCCATGCGCTTGTCTTTGGCGAAGCTAATCCTCTCTGGGTGCAAGACCTACCCATAGCTACTCCTGCTGACAAAACCAATGTTGAACAAATCATGATCGATCACATCACTAAAACGGTCGAGCATTTCAAAGGTCGAGTTGCTAGCTGGGATGTCGTCAATGAGCCGCTTAGTGACACTGACGGAACCGTTGGATTACGTCAGCATATATGGCAACAAGCTATAGGTGAATCGTATATTGCTACTGCATTTCAAACTGCGCATCAGGCTGATCCTCAGGCGAAATTGTATATTAATGATTTCGGTTTAGAAGCGGATGGCGAACGCTGGGATGCAATGCTTGCACTTGTCACAAAGTTAAAAGCGAGCGGTGTGCCGATTGATGGTGTTGGCTTTCAAACGCATGTTTATGAGCAAGCGGATACAATTGATCCCGTTGTGCTCCGCAAGCATATACAGCAGCTCGCAGAAATTGGGCTGCTCGCTCGCATTTCAGAAATGGATGTCTACAGTGATGACGGACCTGAAGCCCAAGCTCAACAATACCGCGATGTCTTTGCTGCTTGTTTTATGGAGCCAAACTGCACGTCGTGGACGACATGGGGTGTAAGCGATCGTTATAACCTATACCTTGATGACGAGGGGCACATAGCTACAGGACAAGATTATCTATGGGATACAAACATGCAACCAACCCCTGCTGTCACAAAACTCCAAGAGTTTTTACGTTCATAAGCCACATGTTTTCAGTATATGTATATTTCACTAAGGTTGCTGCATTTGCAACTTGATGTTATTATCATACATAACTCTACAGCCTGTGGGGTTGAGGCTATCCGTAGTGTCAACTCCCGATTCGGAGTTGCACTTTACAATTTTGGAGGTACCCAAAATGGGTGACAACATGCGAAACAGGCCTGAAAAACCAGGAAACTCAATCGATACCTCAGATGATCCAGTACAACTAAAGATTACCGTCGAAAGGTTGCGAGAAAAACTTGAGACAACTTCGCGGGTTCTTGTAGACGCACGAACCCAAGTTACACTTGTTACAGCCGAAAATGAAGGTCTGCAAAATGAAATTGCAATCCTTCGTCTTCCGGTTAACAGCTACGCATTTTTCGATAGCGTGGCAAGTGTTGAAAATCGCTACGTGAACATCATAAAGTCAAATCAAAAAATGCGTGTTGGCGTAAGCCATGAAGTAGACATCGATGGCCTGCAGGGTGGACAAACACTCATGCTAAGCGATACTAACGCAGTCATCGAGGCCATTCCTTTCGATCGCCGTGGAGAAATTCTACCGGTTAAGGAGGTTTATGGTGATGGCAAGCGTGTTATTGTCGTAGCTAACAATGACGATGAGAGGATGGTGAATCTTACTGACAGTCTCATTGGCGCCAAGATTAAGTCTGGCGACCTTTTACTAGTCAACAAGGCTGAGTTTGCAATCGAACTCATCGAGAGGAACGAAGTCACTAGCCTCACACTCGAAAAAGTGCCCGATATCTCTTACGAAGACATCGGTGGGCTAGCTGAGCAGATTGAGCAGATCCGCGATGCAGTTGAGCTACCTCGACTGCATGCCGAGCTTTTTGCCGAATATGATCTGCCAGCACCGAAGGGTGTATTACTGTATGGCCCTCCGGGGTGCGGCAAAACGCTCATCGCCAAGGCTATCGCCAACTCCCTTGCAACCAGAATAAGCGAATCTACTGGCAAAGAAGTTAGTTCATTCTTCATCAACGTGAAAGGCCCAGAACTCCTTAACAAATACGTTGGCGAAACCGAACGGCACATCCGCATGATATTTGAGCGGGCTCGAGAAAAAGCGAGTGCTGGTAATCCTGTCGTGATCTTCTTTGACGAAATGGAATCGATGTTCCGCACCCGCGGATCTGGTATCAGTTCGGATATGGAAAGCACAATCGTTCCGCAGCTCCTCACCGAGCTTGATGGTGTGGAAAGCCTCGAGAATGTCTTGGTAATTGGCGCGTCCAATCGTCAAGACATGATTGATCCAGCTATCCTACGATCAGGGCGTTTTGACGTCAAGATTCGAGTTGAACGACCGGATCGAGATGCGGCAATCGATATATTTTCCAAGTATCTCACGCCAGAGGTTCCTCTGCACAAACTTGAACTTGACGCCTACCCTGGCAATAAGTCGGCTTGTGTATCGAACCTCATCCAGCAAATAACTGATCACATGTACGCTCAGACCCCCGAGACAGAGTTTCTGGAAGTTTTTTATGCAGATACTTTATCAGAAGTCTTGCATTACAGTGACTTCAGCTCGGGTGCGATGATCAAAAGCATTGTTGATCGCGCAAAAAAGGCTGCGATCAAGGATCAAATTAGAACAGGCCAACCTGGCATTACCTTACAGCACCTCATTGATGCCTGCAACGATGAGTACAAAAGTAACGATGACCTGCCGAGCAACAACAATGCCGACGACTGGGCGAAGATTTCTCATCGAAGTGGAAAGCGCGTTACGGGCTATAGCGTCGTCTCACGCACACACCTAGCAGAGAATCTCGTCAAGCCAATCGAAACCGTTGAAACATCAAGCGGTCCAGGTCAATACCTCTAAAGAATACAGCTCTCTGCTACGATCAACTGGTCGTAGCAGAGAGCTCTTTTATTGTTGCACAGGTAATTCTTTTACAGTCGATGGCTTCTTAAGATCGTCTGTTACACTCTTTGGATAACTCAATGTAATAGTAGAGCTGTCTACGGCTTTTCCATCACTTGAAGGGCGCTCAAGCTTTACCCGCATGATTCGTTTAGTCGTATTATCGACCAAGAATTCATATTTTACCTTGTCACCCTGAAGAGTTGATTGAACATCAGTCTCAGTGTCGAGCTTAAGTGCAGCTTTCGCTCGATCATTAAGTTCAGCTAGTGTCTTATCGTCAATTTCGATACCATATTTGGTCATCTTTTGATTATCAACCGTGACCGCTTCATTACTCTTAATCTTATAGACCTCGTGGTCTTTAATAAATGTCATTAGTTCTTGGCGATTTTCATCACTATAGTTACCGACCACTACCTGACCAGTCGTTATATTCACGGATTGTCGGAAACCGCCAATATCGAACACGAATATACTCATAGCCATGTCGGCTTTTGAAATTTTATACCAAGTGTTAGCGGCAATATTAGCTTCGGTTGCAGTCTGGGCCGAAGGTTCCGTCACGGCGTTTTTCGTTAACATTCCGTAATAGTAATTATCTTCCTGAAGATCCAACAGCTCACCCGCTAAATCCATTGGCGATTTCGCATCATCCGATTTAACTGTATATGTTATCTTGCTTTTCGGAAGGGCTGGATTAGAAAAGTCACTTATTCCTACGACATGACCAATCATGTGCCCCATCGACTCGTCGGTTTGCTCCATATCATACTCTTGCCGAATGTAGTTTACCTTCATATGATTTTCGATTGCCTGATAAAATAAAGCCTTTGCATCAACAGGCGCAGCGGCAACGGGTTGCGTGTTCCGGGCTTGATTTTGCTGTGCATACACATACGCTGCAGCCGCACCGCCTAGTAGTAAAACAATACCCAGGATGATCATGATGATTCGACCAGCATGTGATTTTTTTGGTGCTGGAGGGGCCGAGGCTGCGGCAACGGTTTCAGCAACAAATTGCTGCTCCCATTCTGACGGCCGAGCCGGTTGGACTGGTTCAAACATTGATGTCTCTGGATTCCATTGTTGAGGAGGAGACGTAGGTGTAGCACCTGGCTGCTGAAAAGTCCCTGGTTGCGGTATCTGGATTTTCCATGGATCATACGGCTGCTCTGTAGGTGCGGCACCAACTTGCGGTTGCTGGTAATTCGGCTGCGCCACTGGCTGCGGCGACGTCGACCACGGGTCATTCACCGGCATAGCACCTGAGGCTGGCGGTACCGAATTCGGATCTGAATTCGGTACCGGATTATATTGTTGATTTGGCTGCATATTGCTAATGATTATGACGGATAATGACCCCTAGGTCAATCTAGCTCTAGTCTTCCTCTTGAGTGAATAGTCTATAAATGATACAATTTGTTACTAGCGATGGGGTGTCGCCAAGTGGTAAGGCACTGGTTTCTGGTACCAGCATTCGGGGGTTCGAATCCCTCCACCCCAGCCATGAAAAAAGACTTAGGTCATTTGATCTAAGTCTTTTTTCTATGCACGTTAACGCTATCTCCTGCATTCCTCTTATGCTAAACTACTTTTATGTTAAACACTCTTGCGCACCTAGGTCACAATCACACTTCCGAAGCATTAACTTTGGACCACTGCCTGCCAGTTATCATCAGTGCAGGTATTATCATTGCAGCACTTGCGGGAATTATCGTTTACCTGCTTTCCAATTGGCAACCAAAGAAACCTGCTACAAAAGCTAAGTCTAAACGTTCAAAATAATTCCAGACAATAGCTCAGTATTTTGCGGTGTTAGCCATGTCTATCAATTTCGTCAAAAAGCACTCTTCTTCATATTTACCCTGCTCATAATTAAGGTTTATAATAAAAATATGACAGCTGTTTATCATGAAATTGATAACTCGAGCCTCCAAGATGTTATTAGGCATGGACTGAAACGTACCTCACGGGGTAATAAAGGTGAAGATAAAAACATCATTGAAACTGATGCTTATCTTGACGATCACCGCCCTGCACATCTTCGCGATAAAGACGTAAGTCGAGACAACAATCTTTATGCATATCTTGTTATTGATGATAAGATTTCTGATATTACAGACGGCAGTCTTGTGCCGATCAACGAATTCGTAAACAATAGTAATGACGCTGTCCTTAGATTAAATGTTAATCCTGTTCATTGTTTCGTATCCGATCTTGATATATATGATGAGCTAAAAAACCACATTACAAAATCTAAAGATTCTCCGGCGCTGGAAAAACTTGCGCAAAAATATTGGAATCGATTATGTTCATTAAACGACTACGCTCCTTACTCGATCGCACGCCCCGAACTTATGATCACATATGACATTGACCCAAAAGACATTCTGTATATCGATCACTAGTATCATTGCTAGCGGCACATACAAAGCTTATACTACCCTCATGAATATGAATAAACCTACCAACTATCTCGCACTTCTTCGCGGTATTAATGTTGGTGGAAATAGCCTTATCAGCATGCCACTACTAAGAGAAGCACTGTCAGGAGCCGGTCTTGAAAATGTACGCACCTACATCCAAAGCGGCAACGTTTTATTCACTTCAACTAACTCGGATCGTCAAGAGCTTTCACGTATTATCCATGAGTGTATTCGTTCAAATTTTCAACTTGATGTAGCTGTCGTCATCTTTACAAGTGACGAATGGCAAGACATTATTAATGACGCACCAAAATGGTGGGGTGTTGACCCCGACTGGAAGCACAATATTCTTGCGCTGCTACCGCCCATATCTTCGCTCGAAACAGTCGAAGCTATTGGCGCTTTAAGGCCAGATATCGAATCGGTTGCGGCTGGCAATGGTGTCGTCTATCAATCCATGTCATTTAAACTATTTGGCCGCACGACATCAGGAAAGTTAGCAGCTAACCCTATCTACAAAAAAATGACAGTTCGTAATTATAACACTGCTACTAAGCTTCTTGTGCTACTGAATCAAGACTAGTTCGTTTGAATTTACGCGCTACTAAACGAAGGACCACAACGACAATCGTCACCCATGCAATGCTGGCACACCACCCAGCCAAAACATCACTAGGATAATGTACTCCTAAATACAAGCGAGATAGTCCAACAAGACCAACAATGATTGACCCTGCTGCTACCGCCAACCAGCGGTATTTTGTTTTCCATAGAATTACCACCAAACAGGCAATTAATGCCGCACTCGCCATAGCGTGCCCGCTAGGAAATGAGAAACTTGTCTCTACAACTGATGGGTGCCACAAACTTGGACGGTCTCGTTGAAATAGCGCCTTTAACACAATATTCGCTGCTGCCGCTCCACCTACACCAAATGCCAATATAAGCGCCGGACGTTTTCGTTTTCTATATACCCAATAATATATTGCCAACAGCAATGTCACCGCAACTACCGCCACGATTCCACCAAGCTCTGTAATGATTAAAAAGAACTGGTCAAAAAAGGCATTTGAGTGTGCATGCAGCCAATTAAGAATCGCGATATCAAAACCAATTGGTTCTTTTTCAATAATTTCACCTGCGATTTTAGCGAGTATCACAACTGGTGTCCAAAAGATTACAAGCACAGCAACTAGTAGACTAATTCGATGTTGTCGCAGTCGTTCGATAATTTTCATTACATCTTATTATAGCCTAACGTTCTCCATACAAAGAACGTTAATTGACTATTATTATTATATATATTATAATATGAGCAATAGATGGATCGTCCGTCTATGTGTCGTGAGAGGCTTATTGTGTCGTCAATCATTGTACCCTCAAAATTTGCTAATGTGGAGCTTGTCTTTAATATTCCTACAAAGGAGATGCTTGCCGAACTGAGTCCAGAGCAGCAAGCGAAAATTGAAGACAATATCCGCCACCAGACCAGAAGTCTACTCAAACACTTCGAGGAGGCTTTTCTCAACCAAGGAAATCTTGATGACTTTCTTAATCCAGAGAACGCGGATAGCAGCCTTGAGCTACTCGACCAGTCCAATCACTAGGCACTAGCCGCCGAAAAGGCCGCCGAAGACTTATGTCTTTCGCGCAAGCCCTCGGCGGCCTTTTCATTTACATAAAACACACCCCAGCGATTAGCCAGGGTGTGTCCTTTTTTAGCCAGTAGTTAAACTAGTTTGTCATAACAACGTCAGCCCAATAATTGGTGGCGTTCCATGATTCAGTTGGGAATCCTGTTCCACCAGTCTTAAAGACACCGTTAACACCAGCGCCCGTGACCCCGCTTTGGAAAGCGTGGAGAGGTGCAGCATCAACCGAAGTTGTCGCAAATTGCGATTCAGTAAATGCGAATGGGCCAGTACTAATCACATACGAAACGATGTATGGTGTGTTAGCGCTGATCGCAACTGGTGATGACAATGTCGCCGTCTGCCAGCCACTTGCCGTTTCACCAGTGAACGTTACTGTTGCAAGTTTTGTACCCGTATTGCTCCACAAGTTACCAACATGAGACGAAGCCATGCCCGCAACCTTATAGAACTTCAATGCAGTCACATTGCCCGCTGTTTCACTGTAAAAACGTGTTCCTAATTCATATGCAGATGTGTTTGCCGATGAAGTTGATGCTGGCGTACCGCTAGCACCCAAGACGGTACATGGGCAGGTTGCATAATCGGCAGGATCAGTCTGTTCGAACCCAACAGATGTTGTTGGTTCTGTACCAGTATAAGCACGAGTAAACACAAAGTTCCATGCTGATGTATTAGGGTTACCCGTTGCAAGATGAATATTGCCATTACGGTACGTTGTATCGTTCGTTTGATTAATCAATGTTCCGTTACGATACAAAGCAATATTCGTCGCAGTACTTACTACCTTAAAACGCTGGCTACCGGTTGCAATAGCTGCATCAGTACCAAGCTTCGTAAAGGTCGCGCCTGTTTCTTTATAGATACTTGTTGCCTGTGGTGTTACACCAAAGTCATTGTATGGTACATGGTAGCCATTTAGTGACTGGCCATACGTACCGGCGTTACCATGGATAGTAATTGTGTTCCATGCGCCAGCACCACTTTGCGTACCCTGTGCTTCTAGGACAAAGCTACCGCTAGTTGCATAATTAGATTGCACCTGAGACATAAATGGACCGTTCGCAATCGTACCTAGTACCGGTACCATACGTGTTAGACCAGTTGCGTCTGCCTGGTAGTTACCGCTTTTTTGTAGCCAGTTCGTATCAGTGTCAGCCGCTGGGTCATAGACTGATGCGAACAATAGCCCGTATGGCCCAGTCCAATCTTGACGACCGGCAAAGGTATAGATTTTGCCATTGTAAACACCACCTGCAACACCATCGGCTGCGTGTTTACCAAATGACTTTTCTGTCCATGTGTTAGTCGGAATATCATACTCATATACAGCCGAGCTAAATTCAGCACTTGCTCGTTGACCCTGCACCAAGTAGATCTTGTTTCCAATGACGACATTTTCGCGCATTGAACCATAGGTTGCAAATGGTGACGCAGCACCAGTTGACCATGTGTTTGTTGCGACATCATAGATACGGTTGGTGTTAGTTGCATCACCGTTCGCGTATCCATTGATAATGTAGACTTTGCCATTTACATAGCTACATGTTGACCAGCTTAGCATTGGCATTGTCGTATTCGACATAGATGCTTTTTGCGTATAGCTATTTGTTGCTGGGTTGTAAACATACAGCAAATTGTTATACGCCAAGTAAATCAATGTTCCATCAGTACAACCTGTGATACCCTGGTCAGCCAAGCCAGCCGGAAGTGCTGCTTTGGTTGTCCAAGTGTTTGCAACTGGATCGTACATTTCATTTGCAGTGCTACCGCCACTGTTATTGCGGCCACCAAAGACATAGATCTTGCCGTTTACAGCAGCAGAGATTGGTCCCCAACGTAGCGTTGGCATGTCAGCTTTTTTAACATACGCGTTAGTTGCTGGATCAAATGAGTAGTTGATACCTAATGGATCACCCGCTCCTTGATTGTATCCACCGATAATATAGAACTTGTTGTTAACGAGCGCGACTGTCTCGTCAGCATTCTGCGCAGCCACTGGTAAGCTTGGAAGCTCTTTCCAAGCTGGATTATCAAAGTTCGAGAAGAATGGGAAGGTTGCCTTACCATCACTTTGACTTGTTGCACTCGTATTACCATAGTAAGCATAAATTGTGCGATTCGCATTAGCGGCTACCATTGGAACTTTCACCCAAACAGTACCTGTTTTTGCGGTTGCGTCGTATTTCTCAATCCAATACTTTAATTGAGTGATTCCGTCGCTGTCGGTAAAACGCAAATCAGCAGCATTAGCTTTCAGTTTACCGTAATCAAATCCAGTCGATGGAAGAGTTACTTTTACCTGATAATTTGTCAGCGCTGAAGCATTAGTCGTATTATTAACGACAATTGAACTACGGTTTGACCAACCGGTCAGCCATGTAGGATCGACTGCCATCGCACGTGGAATAACTATCGCCAAAATAACGACAGTCATAACCGCTAATAGCCCCATGATCAGCTTAGCTTTATCTAAGCGTCGAGGTAATATCATATATTCTTATTTCCTTTTTTAGTTTGTTGTTATCCTAGTGGCCGCGGGTACAGCAAACAATGGCACAGCGCTATGCCTCTTCGTGGACAAAACGTCCTGTGAATATAACGAGTTTTACCTCACCCTCTTTACTAGTATCCTAATCATACGTGAGCAACAACTGGGATACAACTAAATATTCATTGTGAAATAAACATATCACCCACTAGCTGTGGATAGCTATATTGGTATACTAATATTTCTTGTCGGTATTAGCTGGTGGTACAAATTTAGGTGCGTTCTTGGCCGCCTTGACGCTCGCCACGCTACCGAATTGATCACGAATTTCAAACAAGAAATAGCCAGCAACTGCCGCCCATAGTACATTCATAATAAGAGTTGATAGATCAAAACCAAACACAAAGGCTACTACTGCTAGGCCAACTTGAACCAATACGAGCAAGAGCAACAAAGACCAGCCTTTCTTTTGCCTATCTTTCAATGGCTTAATAGCAATCGCTGCAATAATACCCTCAATGATCACGCCTGCGAATGCCACAAGGGCCACCAGCAAGCCTGCGCCAACAATTGCTGCACCGACCGGTCCACCCAAACCAACGACAAATAGTGCCGCTATCGCTCCAAAGAAGATGATGTTTACGACCGCGAGTGCCGCCAAGATAACACCAATCAATGTAAGCCACCAAATATTCGCGCCCAGCCATTGTCGAAAAGCCAGCGGCAAATGAGGCAGTTTACTATACCAATCAGCTGCGCGTGTTTCTGTTTTGTTAACAAATTCCATCGTATCTCCTTACTTCATTTTCACTATCATACCCTAGGGATTTGCGACATACAACTTAGCGCTTCGTTGACTCTCGACGACAGGGCCACATTCCCCATGCACTCCAGGCCGCTAATATACCGAGCGCAACAAAGATGAACATTTGCCACCAGCC
>CAMLED010000006.1 GCA_946479115.1 uncultured Candidatus Saccharibacteria bacterium
GGAGTGGTATGAATATACGATCGCTGTGGTATCAGCGGCGTGCCCATTCGCCGGTCGTCGTTTTCATCTGGTTTCATCTATAGATTCCTATTTAAATCTATTGTACAATACATTGGTAGCAACTACTACTTCCATACGCCGCGATGGTGGAATCGGTAGACACGCTAGACTCAAAATCTGGTGAGCATTAGCTCGTGCCGGTTCAAGTCCGGCTCGCGGTACCATATAAAGAACTGTCCTTTCGTGACAGTTTTTTATTTTGTTTATTCCTGATATCATTAACACTATGATAATTCATATGCTTAAAGGCTCGCGTTCGACGACGTCTCGTGTCGAAGCTGGGTTTGCCCTGCCTTCTGTTTTGATTGCGTCAGTAGTGATGCTCATCGTTCTTCTCTCTTCGGTCTCCGCAGCTAGCGGGATTCGTGTTGCCCTTGACGAGCAGTATTACAACAAGCTTGCCCAAGAGGCTGCTGAATCTGGACAGGCGCGCGCTGAGGCGTGTCTTAAGGCAAGTAACTATGTCGCAACCTGGACTGACGCGACAAAGCTGCGTCCTGATACTACATGTACGGGAACGACAATTGCTGGCCTTAGCAAATATATTGCACAGTATGGTAATGTCCGGACAACCTTTGAAGTCTCGGTACCAGTTACTGGCACGTCTAGTTCGGCCAAAGTGAATGTTAACGGTATAACAGAGCTAATTCGTCAGTCTAACAGCGCTAGTGTGTCACAAACCTTCTCGCAATCGGTCGTGCGTACTAGTAGTTACAATGACATGCCGCAAATCGCGAGTGGCGCAGGTTGGAAAACCGGTGGTCACAATGGGTACATGTTGGCGACGAACGGTACACTGTATGCATGGGGAGATAACACTGGCAACCAGATCGGTGACTCTAGTCTAGGGGCTATGCTAACCACACCGGTGCGGGTTGAACTGCCTGCGGGAGTGACTAAGGTCAAAAAAGTCTTTAACTCTGGTCAAGGTGCGTCGATTCTCTGTATTTTAGGAAGTGATGACCAGGCGTATTGTCGTGGTATTGGTGGCCTTGGTGGAACAACCTGGACGCGATTTGGTATTGATCCAGCGCGCAAGGTTATCGATATGGTTGTTAACGGCTTTGGCTCTGATAATGCGTGTATTATCAACGATCTACGTGAAGCCTGGTGTGCAGGAGTGAATGACTTCGGACAATTAGGTCGCGCCTTGCCTGGTAATCAGACAACAGTCCCTATTTCGGCACCAACTAAGTTCCGCCTCGACCTTGCTAACCCTGCTCCACCTGCTGGAACAACGTTACCGCTTCAGGTAATGAAGATCGAGATGAAAGACTGGTTAACCTGTGTCATTGCATCGGATTTGCGTCCGTACTGTGCCGGCGTCAACAGTGAAGGTCAACTCGGTCGGAACACGATTACGTATGATACTGCGGGTGGTCGTGCGACCCCAGGCCGGGCATTGATGCCAGGTGATGTCGGAGTTAAAGATATTAAACTTCCGTATCACGGTAGTTTTGATGGTGTATTTTACCTGGGATATGATAAATCTGTTTATCATAGCGGCCATAATGGTGCTGGTACTTCGAATACAGGTAATACGTCAGGGAATATTACAGATTACTGGGAACTGCCACGAAAGATTACGACTGCTGGTATACCGTATGGTGCAATATTTAGTGTTGGTGTCGAGGGTGATAATAAACACACAATGTGTATGATTCGTGAAGATCCGACAGATGGACTTGTCTGGTGTATCGGTGATAATACCTATGGGCAGATTGGTAGTGGTGGCGCATGTGGTGGTATTAAGGGCTACTGGGAAACCTTTAATCTTCCTGCTGGCGAAAAAGGTTCAGCGATTCTAAACCCTGAAGCTGGCTATCAGATGAACTCAGTCATGGTAATGACCGTTAGCGGAAAAGTATATGCAGCTGGTGACAATACCTACGGAAAGCTCGGTACGGGTTCGGCATATGCAGGCTGTAATAGTACGCCAAAGCAAGTCTTGATGCCGTTCAGGCCTGGTAGCGCAACTGACCGTGTTAAAGCAGTGGCGCTTGCAAATGGTGACGAATACACTGCCTTTATCTTGGGCGATGATGGTCGTGTGTATTCGATGGGACGTAATAACCAAGGCCAACTTGGTGATGGCACGACCACAAACCGCAATGCTCCAGTTGAAGCAAAGATTCCGCGTCAAGCTGTCCTTTACTAGTTATCGGTGGGATGAGAAATACTTGCGGTTGCCGCAGCCAGAACTGATTGTCGGTTCCAGAGCCAGTAGCTGGCGGCTTTAGCGGCAACACTTCCTCGCCAGATAGCCATCGGATTTTGCCACGGTGTGGTTGTGACGTCGCCATTATGCGCAACAATAACGTAGTCTTTATGAAGCACCATGATTGCCACGGGATATGAAATTGTAAATTTATGGAGCGCCTCTACAAGCTGAGCGAGTTGCATGCTAAAGGTTAAAACTTTTGGATAGTAGACACTCTGGAAGAGTTTTTGCAGTTGAGCAAATGATAACACGAGTAACGTATCCGGACGTTCAATAATTGTTTGGGTGCTGTTTTTGATAAGATCAATCGCATCACGAGTAATGGTGAGCGGTCCAGTGTAATCCTTTAAAAAGTCTTCATATAAGATTGCCGTTTCGCTGTTGCGTCCGGCATCACCAATCAGTAATATGCCGCTTGCCCATTCACCTAGCGCCAGCATGTCGGTATGTGCCGCACGAGCCAAACTACCTGATGGGTTGGTAGCGCCAAACAGAACGTCTGTCATGACCGCAGGAACCGTTTTTCGTAGGACGTCGGGGAGCAAAACGCGGGTCTCGCCTACTCCACTGCTACTAGCAACACCGTAGGCTTCGCCAACACCAGCAAAGCCAAGCTTATTACCGCCAATGATCCCTAAGCGGCCCGCCAGGCTACGCTGTTCAGGCTTGCTCCACTCTATATCAGGGTAAAGTGGTTTAACGGCGGTTTGTTGCCGCCAGTAAGGATAATTTTCGGGCATACTTTTAGTATAAGAGACTGACCATCGATTTACTAATTTACCCCAATTAGGATGGTTATTGCTGGTGTGTCTTTTCTAGGAGATATTTGCCAAGTTTAGGTTCGTGGATAAGTTCAAAACTGGCATTTTTGCGTTCAAGCACAATCTTCCAACCATTTTCGAGGGCTTTTTCAAGTAGCTCGTGGGTTGGGTTGAACGCAATTGGATTGTCGACGATCGATAGCATGCCGCTATCTCCGTTGCTATCACCAACCGCGTAGCTGTCTTTTAATGTCAAATTATGGGTGGCAATTAAACCTTCAATAATTTTATCTTTGCCCGTGTGTGTTTTGATTGCATTGCCGGTAAAGTATTCATTCCCGCGTTCCCACTGCTGCCCGATCCACATATCAAAACCATAACGACGCGCGAAAGGCTCGACGAGTTCTTGTTGTGATCCACTGATTGCGACTGTAAAGTATCCCTCACTTTTTAGTTGCTGGAGTAAGTTGCGGGTGTAGATGTAGACATTCTCGGCCTTTTTCTCAAGAACGCGCTTGGCAGCTTCTTCGTAGTCAGAAATACGTAATTGTGGAAGATATGAATCAAGTGTATGCACCACGATCTGGTCGAACTCTTCAAATGCATTACCATGTACTCGGTGACGCCATTCGCGGTGTTTGACGGTGGTTTCTTCGGTCAGTTCCGCAGGCAGGATGCCCATTTTGTATAGCTCGTAGAAAACTTCGCGGTATAACCCGCTCCGAAAGAGTGTTCCGTCAATATCGAAAGCCGCAAACTTTTGTTTTGTCATGTAGGATATTGTAGCACTACTACCAAAAAATAAAATGGTAATTATTTCACGTTGCTGAGATGGCTAGTTTATGCCAATGTGACGCTAATTGGGCAGTGATCTGAACCCATTACTTGCGGATGAATAGCCGCTGCTTGCAATTGGTCCTTGAGACTGTTTGATGCAAGGAAATAATCAATGCGCCATCCAACATTACGGGCTCGTGCATTTGCCCAATGAGTCCACCAAGTGTAGTTGCCGCCTTCTTGGTTAAAGACGCGGAATGTGTCCACGAAACCGGCAGCAAGGATGTTGTCAAAGCCTTCACGCTCTTCATTGGTAAAGCCGTGCTTGCCGATGTTCGGCTTTGGGTTAGCTAGGTCTAGTTCCGTATGAGCAACGTTCAAGTCGCCGCAAAATAGAACGGGTTTTTTGGTTTCAAGCTGTTTCACGTAATCTAAAAAGGCTGGATCCCATTGTTTGTGACGGAGTTCGAGTCGTGATAGATCACCTTTACTGTTCGGCGTATAGACGGTGACGAGATAGAATGCATCAAATTCTACTGCGACAACGCGCCCTTCGTTCGACGGGTCACCATAGGCGTCGCTATCAAGTTTATAGGTAGTAATAAGATCGTCGGGCAGACCGTAGGATACGCTAAGTGGCGCTACTTTTGTCCAGATGGCAGTTCCTGAATAACCCGCTTTTTTGGCAGAATTCCAGTATTTTTCGTACTCAGGAAACTCAAGGTCAAGTTGGGTTTCGTGCGCTTTTGTTTCTTGAAAGCAAATGACATCTGGCTGTTCGTTGGTGATGAATTCGGCAAGAGCGCCTTTTTTGTCGACGGCACGGATACCGTTTACGTTCCACGAGTAAATCTTCATGTTACCAGTATACCATGAGGATAGATTGACAGCATATTGTCTAGATGGTATCGTATGAATGTTTTATTCCCTACTATGAAAGGGTCTGTCATGGGCTTTAGAGGTAAGCGCTACGTGAAGACTTTTACTGATGCAGAGCTGAACAAGCCCGCATTAGGTAAAGAGGAATCGATAGCAGAATATAAACGCGGCCTAGGTGAACTGTGTCAGTTTATTAAAGAATCGCATTCCGGTTCTAGTAAATCAGAACTAACCACCGACCGGCCATTCTCATTTACACTGTACGAAGATATACTGCGAAAGGATCGTGTAAAATACGAAGTTAAGTTGCCTGTGGGCACGAAGCTGAGCTTCTTTACTCCGACACATTTCATCTTTGATGTGGAAGACTATTGCCTCACAATAAACCTAGATACGGGTAACGTTGTCTATCATCAGCAGAATGTCGCTAGGCGCCCCTTGAACAATGCATCATCCACGCAAGCGATTACGTAGCTAGCCCTGTAAATGAAAAAGCGACCGGACAACGATTCATTTCGTTGTCCGGCTTTTCATGCCTAGAGATGTTTAATGGCGCGCTGACTTTCGCGGTCTTGGTCACGACGTTTGAGCGTTTCGCGTTTATCGTAGTTCTTCTTACCTTTACCCAGAGCGATGACAAGTTTGATATATTTGCTTGTTGTCAGAAGTCGGGTCGGCACAATTGTAAGGCCACTTTTTTTCTTGGCCGCCAGGTCGTCAATTTGTTTGCGACTAGCTAGAAGCTTGCGTGGTTCGGTGTCGACAGTGCGGGCGTTCGGATCGCCTTTCTGGTGGCCTTTTATGCTAAAACTCGCGTTGTTTAGCCACAGTTCATTATTACGAATGGTTACGAATGAACCTTTTAGCTGGATATGCCCATCACGGGCGGCACGGACTTCTGGACCGGTCAGAACTAATCCGGCAACAACTTCATCACCTAGTTCATAGTCAAAACGCGCTCGTCGGTTGACGATCGCCTTGGCTGGTGATGCTGGTTTTTTCTTTTGTGCCATACCTGCCCTTATTGTACCCTACTCTTGCCTCTGTCACCATCTGTTATGCGGCGGGCTTGTTATCGATAAGTGCATCGACTGCCTCGCTTAGTATTCGTGCTGACCCTTGCCAGGTAAATTGGGCAATGTGTGCGCTACCCTGACGCTGCAATTTTTGATAAGTGTCTGGCTGCGATGCAGATAGCACAGCCTGCGCAAATGCCTCTGGTTTATGAGGATTGAAATACAACGCACCTTTACCTGCCACTTCGTGAAATATCTCAAGGTCACTGACGACTACAGGTACACCGAGACTTAGTGATTCAGCGAGCGGTATACCGTATCCTTCGTCTAAACTAGCGCTCACTAACAGCGCGTTGTTGGCTAATAGTTGGGCGTATTCTGCATCGCTGACACCATTATGAAAAATAACGGTAGCGTCTGACGGTACGAGGGCTTGTAGTTCGGCTTGGCGGTCGGGCTTGATCCTACTTAAAATATGAAGTGTGTACCCTGGCAGTTGAGCCATGCCCTTAATGAGGCATTCGACATTTTTATACGGCATGAATGAGCCCATATATACCAAATTAACTGGGCGGACCGAGGAAATAGATGTTTTACCAAGTAGCTTGGCGAGAGATTGTGGTGCATTTGGCACGACGATGACTGGGCGTTTAGTCAGTTTTGCATCGAGGATGGCTTTTTTACTTGTTTGGCTGACGGTTGCAACCACATCTGCCCCGTTAAGTAGCCAGCGCTGCGGCCAGTAGGTCCAGTGAAATATCCACCAGCCTAAACGAATCGGCCATGCTAATTGTTGCGGTGGCGTGCGGTGGTGATAATAAATAAGATCGTGCAATGTTAAGATCAACGCATATTTGCGGCCAAAACTGCCCATAGTTTGCATTGGCGAGAAGACAACGTCTGGCTGGTGTTTATTGAGCAGTAGTGCGCTAAATGGTTCCCGCCACGATGCTGGACCGTGAAATAGAATATAATCGCAATCCTTTGGCAGAAAGTCTAATTGCTTAGGGTCGCAAATAATAAATGTAATTGGTCGCTGTAGAGCCAATGCTGCGCCTAATTCAGCGCTGTAGCGACTGATACCATCGTGAAAGTCGGTTCTGATATACCGCGCATCATAGAATACGTTCATATCCGTTATTGTAGCATGCGAAGGTCGTGTATTCATGATCGGTTCTGACACTTATGCTACAATGTTATACATATGAAAATCCTAATTGCGTCGGATCTACACTGGCCGACAATCAATGGAGTTGCGACTTTTAGCCGCACGTTAGCACAAGGTTTGGCTGCGCGCGGTCACGACGTATTGGTGATTGCGCCAAGTCAAACTGGCAAGCGGTCAATGCAGGTTGACTACAACTATCCTATTGCCAGAACCGCATCAGTTCCCTTTCCGTTTTACCAAAATTTTCGTATTTCACTGACTCCACAGCGAGAAGTAAAAAAGATAATTGAAGAGTTTGAGCCAGACGTCATTCACATTCAGATGTTGATGTGGATCGGTCAGGCGGCTATGAAGTTTGGTAACAAATATGGCATTCCTGTTGTCAGCACAAATCACGCTATGCCTGAAAACTTGATGGATAATTTGAAATTACTAGCTCCTGTGGCGCGACCAATTAATTACATGCTACGCGATTATGGTCGTCGTTTTCATTCCAAGTCAGACTGCGTGACGATGCCAACACAATCTGCTATCGACATGTTTAACGTCGACATGCCTAACCCAATGGTGGCAGTATCTAACGGTATTGATCTTAGTCGATTCCATAGCGGTGATGTATCGCCAGAACTATATCAGAAGTTTCATATTCCAACCGATCGACCAATCGTCACCTATCTGGGGCGTCTGGATGCGGAAAAGCATATCTCGGTCTTATTAAAAGCATTTGCGCACATCTACCGTGAGACAAATGCCCATCTACTGATTGTTGGTGATGGAACGGATGCAGAACACCTACGTCAATTAGCGCGTGATCTTTCGATTGTGCATCACGTGACGTTTACTGGTCGTGTCAGCGACGAGGAGATCGTTGCTTTGCATCGTGTTGGTCAAGTATTTTGTATGCCTTCACCAGCCGAGCTACAGAGCATTGCAACGCTTGAAGCTATGGCAAGCGGACAGCCAATTGTGGCGATTGATGCTGGTGCACTGCGTGAGTTATGCCAGGATGGCATCAACGGATACCTTTGCCGCCAAGATGATGATGAGCAAATTGCTGATAGCTTGGCAAAAATTCTTAACAGTAAGACATTGCGTAACAAATTCAGCAAAGCCAGCCTCAAGATCGCTGCGCAGCATGATCTTGAATATACCTTGGATCAGTTTGAAGCTATTTACGCGGATTTAGTCGGCGCCGAAACAAAATTAGTCACTGCCTGAGCCGCCGCCTCGGCTGTTTCGTAGTGAATTAAATGACCAACGTCAGGGATGACGACTAAAACAGCACCATTGATATGGTCGGCTAATTCTTGTTGTTTTGGAAGAGCGGTAATATCATCACGTTCACCTGCAATCAGTAGCGTCGGTGTCGCGATGCGATCTGCCACTTGGCGAACATCATGGCTAACCGAGGTCTGAAATGCTTCAGCCACAACTGCGGGACTTGCAAACGAGCTAAAGTGTGTCAAATGCTGTTCGTGAATATAGTCGAGCGTAGGTTTGTGCTTGGTTTTTGCCATGGTGACGCTCATGATTTTTACGATAGGTTTTGCAGATAGCCAAGTGTGACTGGCTTTTGCTGGTAGTTTTCGCCCTAGCCAGTAGTAGAAAATTGCTAATTGGGTCATGGCTGCTTTCGGACCTTTGAGAGCTGGTGCAGCAATAGGATTCACCAAGATAAGTTTATCGATGGTTTGCGGATGCATGGCTGCGTAGTGGCTAACGATAATACTTCCGAATGAATGTCCTAGCAGGATTGGTGGCTGACTAAGCTGTAACTGTTCAATAAAATCTCGTAGAAACGCGACATAGGCATCGAGCGAGTGTGTCGTTGCCAGTGGCTCGCTACTGCCAAAACCAGGTAAATCAGGTACGACAATATGGTATTGCGGTAACTTTTCAACGATGCGTTCTAGGCCATGATGGGTACCGCGAAACCCATGAACCATCACGATAACTGGCTGGGACTCGTCATGATAGCTCCAGTATGCGACGGTCGTTCCGCTATGAGTAATTGTGTGTTTCGACATGTGTATCTATCAGTATAGCCGCTTCATTCATGGTAGAATAGTAGTAATGTTAAAATCTGATCCGACGGTGTCGATTATTATTCCGGCCTATAACGAAGCGAGCGTTATTCGTCAGTGTTTACTGGCCGCAATTAATCAATCGGTTCCGGCCGAAGAGATTTTAGTCGTCAATAATCTTTCGACTGATAACACTGCTGAAATCGTCAACGCTATGCAACAGGAATTCCCATCAGCGGGCATTCGATTGCTTGAGCAGTCGGACGAACAAGGCATTACCCCAACCCGAAACTATGGGTTTAACCATGCGACGGGTGAAGTGCTGGGTCGTATTGACGCCGATTCGGTTATTGAGTCTGACTGGGTAGAGCAAGTTAAGAATGCGTTTCGTGATGAAACGGTCGCTGCTGCTACGGGCCCCGTTATTTATACCGATATGCCGATGAAAGAGTTTGGCTTAAAGGCGGATCACGCAACACGTAAATTCCTCTCTAGGATTGCCAGTAAATACCAGTTTTTATTTGGCAGCAACATGGCTATTCGTGCGACAGCCTGGCAAGCGATTCGTAGTGAGACGTGTGATGATCATGAGGACAAAATGCATGAGGATATCGACCTATCTATTCACGTTGCTAGCCACGGCCTAAAGATTATGTATGTACCGACTATGGTTGGTGGCATGTCAGCACGCCGACTAGAAGATTCGCCTAAAGATTATCACTATTATGTTATGCGATTTGAGCGTACATATGCTGCCCACTCAATCAAAAACCCTGCTCTGCGTGTGCCGATCGGCATTTATTTGGCTATCTACTTCCCACTAAAGGCTCTTCGTGCACTACACGTAAAACGTGGTGATCGCCTTAAGATTCAGGACGAAGCGATACTGCTCGAAAACGAATAACATACATGAAAGTGCCCTCCTTAGTCATCCGGTATGGATGACCAAGGAGGGCGGTGGATCAGCATGGATCCTGGGTGGATATGGGCCAGCTAAGTTCGGGCTGCGTCAGTTTAGCGATAGCTGTTCCGTTACGATCAATCTTTCGATTAAGTTTTCGCTGTTTCCTTTCGTTATCTTCAATCTTGACCGTGTGGCCGAGATCCGAAAGTTTATGGACTGGGCATTGCAGCTGATTTGTCCAGTTGGACCTGAAGCATTTTTGTAGCTTTTCAATCTCATCGCTGAGACTAAAAAGCTCCGCGTAAAGACCGAAATTTTCGCGCTGAAGACAAGATTTTCTTGTCGGTAAATCGCTACTCGCGATCCAAGGTGCGAATCCCATACTGCTATGATGTGCCATCAGCTGCCAGAAAAATAGATATCCCACGATAACTCCTTTTCGTTTCGTGCTTGTGTGATGCTGATTTATCTTAATATCGCACTACAATAGACTGTTTGTCAATATGTCACCTTCTCTGTTACACTGATAAGGATGATTGCAGATATTACCGTAACGGAAAAAAGCTTCGGTGCCAAGACTTTAATGAGTGGCATCAAGTTTAGTATTGATGACAATGAAAAGATCGGTGTCATTGGTCGTAACGGTGTCGGCAAATCTACTCTATTTGGTATCTTAACTGGCAATGACAAAGATTATACCGGTGAAATTATTTTTAAACGCGGTACTGTTGTAGTCGCGACGCAGCAGGAACATCACAATATTGGTGAACAGACCGTACTACAGTATGTGCTTGCGGGCCTTCCTGAATATGCTGAGCTAAGTCATATTATCGAAACTTATCCTGAAATCATGGGTGACGATATGAAAAAAATCGATGAATACACCCAGGCGTTGATGCGTTTTGACGACAAAGGTTTTTATCAAATCGAAGAACAAATCGAACGTGAGCTAAGCAACTTTCAGCTTGATGGAATTGCTCACCGTCAATTCTCTACCCTGTCTGGTGGCCAAAAACGTCTGATTGAAATCGTAAAGATTATGCATTCTGATGCTGACCTAGCGTTAATCGATGAGCCGACGAACCACATGGACTATGTCGCAAAGGCACAGTTTGTCGAGTGGATGCGTGATGCCCGCGAAGGCATGCTGGTGATTACTCACGACCGTGATGTACTGAATGAAGTTGATCGCATCGTCGAATTAAAAGATGGATCAAGTGTCAGTTATAAGGGTAATTATGATGCTTATCTAAAGCAAAATGCGGTCAGTACAGGCACGCAGATGAACGATTTTGAAATGATCGAAAAACGTATCGTCAATCTAAAAGCTAAAGTTATTGACTACCAACGACTAAAGGAAAAATCTCGTAATCCAGGAACGATTCAGAAGTTTAAACGCCTTGAGGAAATCTCGCGTAAAGAACTGGCTGAGCTTCAGGCTAAAGAAAAACCAACCTTTTGGATTGATAAAGAATCAGCTGCAAATCTTAATTACAAAACTGCCGCACAGTACGATAAATTTAAATCTAAAAATATTCGCATGAGCCTCAAGAATGAGGAAAGCCGCAGTAAGCATATTTTGGTCAATGTTAAGAACCTGAGTCTTGGCTACGGCGAGACTCCCCTGTTTGAAGGTGTGAATATTGACCTGCGTGAAGGCGAAGCGCTTGAAATTCGCGGTCGTAACGGTGCCGGTAAGACAACGGTAATTAAAGCAATCTTAGGCGACATCACGGCTACGATGTTCAGCGGTGATATTAGTCTCGACAAACACATGCGCATCGGTGTCTATGAACAAGAAGTCTCACCAACCTACTTTGATTTGCCGCTGGAAGCAGCAATCGAGAAAATGTATCTCGATCGGAATTTGTCGATCACAACGACGAAAATTCGCGGGCTTCTAAGCGACTACCTGTTCACTGAGGGCGATGGCAAAACACCAATCTCGCGACTATCAGGTGGCCAGAAGGCACGTTTCCAGTTGATCTCGATGCTCGCAAATGACCCACAGTTGCTTATCCTTGATGAGCCAACAAACCACTTGGATCTCCCAAGTATTGAAGAGTTAGAATCCGCAATCGCCAAATATTCTGGTGCTGTACTGTATGTCAGTCACGACGGCTTCTTCCGTGATGCCTTAAACGGTGACGTTCTGATGATCGGCGCCTAGTCCTGTTCTTTTATGATCTCAATCTCATTGATGATATCTGTTTGATCTAAGGGACGTATTGTACCGGTTGCATCATATTCACGAAGGCGCTGGCGTTTAATTGCATCCAAAATTGCACTGAAGTTCGCGCCGACCATCCCCTCGGTTTCTTTGGCGAGTTCTGGAATGTCGATACTGTCATAATCGATATGTAGGACTTCGGCATGTGGATCCTGCTCTAAGCTTTCAATCGCACGAATAGCGAGTTTACCTATCATAAGCGACCAAATTTCTCGACGTCCTTCTTCATCTGGCGTTGGTACTTCTATGCGCAAGAAGCGCCCTGGTCTTACGACGGCAGGATCTAGCAGATCTGGGTTATTAGTTGCAGCAGTTAGAATGATATTGTGATGATTTTCAGTGATTTTCGTCACCCATTCTTTCAACCGATTGGTGGTGTCGACTCGTTCACCTGAAGATGCTTCATCGGCAGAAACCGCCAGTGAATCGAATTCATCCATAAGTACCACAATTTTATGCTTCTTTTGGACCAAGTCATTAAAGTACGTGTCAAGATTTCGCGCAGAAGATCCAACCCACTTTTCTACAATTTCAGATACTGTAATCGTGACAAGTTCGGCATCTATTTCATTTGCAAATGCTTTTAGTAGCATTGTTTTGGCGGTACCCGGCGCACCGTATAATAAAATCCCCTGTGTCCTATCTAGGTCCATACTATGCGCGATATCGGGATATTTTTGCTGAATAATAAGCTCACGTAGCCGATTCTTGATATTGCTGTAGCCAGCGATATCGCTAAACATTAGTTCATGATCGTTCAGGTGTTCTTTTTGTGGGTACGTGTATGCTGATTCAAACGACTCTTCGGCGGGTGGTGTAGTCACGGGCTTGTTGACGCGAAGTGATATCTTGCGTTTGGGGCGAGATTTGTCGTTTTGTTTTATTCCGTAGCTATCTGCTACTGCATCAATTGCATGTGACCAGACAGTTAGGCATCCTTTCAAAATATGATACGGCGTATCAGGCAGTGCATGTGCGATATCGTCATTAACATCAAGGCTTTTTTCAAGTACATCGATATTGACGAGTCTAACACCCACAATGCAACGGTCTGGTTCAGTTGAGGTTGTCACATGCGCAAGATGATTGGGTGCTATGCGTGCATATAGCGAGCCAATTTCATGCGTCAATATATGTGATTTGATGCCATTAGTATCAAGGGTGCTTTCGAGTTTGTTCATAATAACAAGCTGCCAGGGCTGGTTGCCGTCTCGAGCCATCTCTGGTTTGAAGTCGATTTCAGCATTCAGTTCAAACATTCCTTCATCGTCGGAACCCTCGGCTGCAGCCCAGTAGTCGAGCCGTGCGCTGTCTATCGGTGCAGGCAGCTCATTCTTTTTATCGAGATTGATATTATTGTGCGCGCCGGGTTCTTTAAGGAATCGTTTCCATTCCGTCGCTTTGACGAGACAAATATCGGCATGGCTACCTTCAATATGATCGTTGCGACGGCGGCGCTGTTGCTCGATATTTTCCATATTTGATGTTAAAACTATATCGCTTCTCTATGCCAAGCGCAATAGATATAAAATAGCCACTCTGTACGAGTGGCTATTAACAAGATACAGTATCGTTTTAAGCGGCAACGGCTTGGATATTGTGTGTCTTGATTGCAGTGTCGATCTTGGCACGGTCAAATCCTAGAACGAGTTCGCCAGCGATGTCGGTGACTGGAACGCCCTGGAAGTTACCACCGTTTTTGGCCATCAACTCTTCGTAGGCTGCTTTGTCGGCTTCAATGTCTTTTTCAACGTAAGCGATGCCTAGTTTGTCGAGGTACTGCTTTTCAGTCTTACAAAATGCACACCATGTTGTGCTATAGATGGTGATTTGCGCGTTATCTGTCATATCATTCTCCCTATTTCTAATAGTCTTATTATACACTACATTTACTATACTTTGTATACTAATTTATGTACAGCAGTTGATTGGCCTAGTATATCATTTACGTGATTGACGCGTAAGATGCCAACCGCCACATAGTTCACACCGGTAGGCAGTCAGCTCAAGGTCTGCGTTAATCAACATCTGATGTTCAGCCGCCTTTTCAGCGAGCTGTTCGGTCGCAAAGCGTCGCTTTTGCTGGCAATTGCTCGCAAATTTAAATGGTGTGTGTGGTGGTGTTTGGTTCCGGCGAGGCATACTTTGTAAAAACTCTTTCTACTGTTATAATATACCAGTAATGAGCGCATCTCAAACCGATGACGAGAAGAAGCCTACTCCGCCGAATACTTCGACGGTCATTATCTTGCTAACAACCATCGCTGATACAACTTGGCGAATGTTTATTCCGACTATTGGGTTAACCATACTGGGACTTTTGGCAGATAAATGGTTTCAAACCACACCATGGGTTATGGTTGTGGGGATCATTCTCGGCGCTTACCTCGCATATGCATTAGTCAAGGATCAGATCAGGAAAGTACGAAAATAATCTATGACACAATTTGCCGCCATCGACATCCATATTAGTCTTGCTGCCGAGACGCTTTTTAGTATTGGCGGTTTTCATGTAACTAATGCCGTATTTATGGGTGTGTTAGGACTGGTCATTTTCTTAGGCATCTTTATCTATGTCGCCAGCATGATCAAGCGAGGTAAGTACAATCGCTTCGTTGGTTTAGTGCAATGGGCGTTCGAAGGCATGTTGGGCTCAATCGACAGTGTTATTCCAGATAAGGTATTGGCACGCAAGATCGCTCCACTCGCCTTAACAATCTTTTTCTTCGTCCTAATCTCATACTGGATCAGTATTATTCCGGGTGTCGGTTCAATTACGTGGCACGGCGTACCGGTATTCCGTAGCCTAGCGGCTGATATGAACTTTACCTTTGCAATTGCGATCCTGGTTATGGTGATGGTACAAATTTACGCTATCATGCGTCACGGTTTCTTTGGTAACGCTAAGCGCTATCTTCGCAATCCAATCAAAGATCCAATCGGCGCCTTTGAAGGTTTCCTAGAACTAATTGGCGAAGTCTCACGTGGCTCTGCCCTTTCACTTCGTTTGTTCGGTAATGCCTTTGCCGGCGAGATTCTGCTACTGATTATTGCGGCACTGACAAGCTTTATGGCGACTATTACTTTGCCGTTCTTTATGGCCTTCGAGCTGTTCATTGGCTTTATCCAGGCATACGTATTCTACGTTCTGACGCTTATTTTTACCGCGCTGGCTGTTGATATTCACGGCGGCCACAAAGCTCATCCTGAGCACTCACATTTACCTGACCATTCCTCTACTGATGACATCCCTGCGACTGTCGCCGCCAGAGAATGATATAATTTGAACATAATTTAAAGGAGAAATATTAATGGAACAACTAGCATTTGGACTTACCTACGCCCTACCTGCACTCGGTGCTGCACTTGGTGTTGGTTTTATCGGCGCTGGTGCATTGAACGCACTTGGTCGTAACCCAGAAAAACTAAGCGACATTCGTACCCTCATGATTACTGCGATCGTTTTCTCAGACTCACTCGCAATTATCGGTATCGTTGTTGCTATTATCGCGAAATTTATCGGTTAGGTTTAGTAACTTCGCATGAATATACTGACACAACTCGCAACGACAGAACCAGCTTCTGGTGGTGTGTTTGGTGCGCTTGGTATAGATTTTGGCATGCTGATTTTTCAGGCTATCGCGTTTCTTATTTTGGTAGTACTGCTCGGTAAATTCGTTTACCCAGTGTTCATTAAGGTAGTTGACGAACGACAAGCAAAAATTGAAGCGGGCACGACTGCTGCAGCCAAGGCTGAGAAAAAAGCAGCTGAAGCCACGACTGAAATTGAGAAATTACTCAAAAAAGCTCGTGTCGAAGCCAGCGAAATTGTGACGACTGCTAAAGAAGAAGCGGCAGCCGCGCTTGAAGCAGCTGAACAGAAGTCTAAAACCCAAGCAGAACGCATTGTGGCCGACGCTCATGCCGAGATTGATAAAAGTATCGTGGCGGCAAAAAAAGCTTTGCACAATGAAACACTTGAACTCGTGGCACTGGCGACCGAACAAGTAGTTGGTAAAACCGTCACACCTAAAATTGACGCTGCAGTTATTTCGGCAGCAATTAAGGACGCCAAGTAAACTATGGCTACTCGTTTGTCTCGTCGTAAAATCGCTTTATTTGTCACCGACAGGTTACTTAGCGGCAAAGCTTCAGCTGATGAAGTGCTGCGTGAACTTGCGGCGTATTTAGTAACGACCCGGCGAACACGCGAGCTTGATCTATTGGTGCGTGACATCGAAGCGGCTCTCGCTGATAAAGGTGTTGTCGCAGTAGACGTGACGAGCGCTCGTCCGCTCCATGCAGCAGTTAAGGCTGAAATTACCAAGATGCTTGACGCAAAGTCGGTCCAGCTACGCGAATCGGTCGACGAAGCGCTTTTGGGAGGCATCCGTATCGATACCCCTGGTAAGCGTTTTGACGGAACGATTCGACACAAATTAAACGCCTTACGGGCAAAACAATTGTAAGAAAAAGAGGAGCATGATGGCAGCAGATATTAAAGTAACGGAACTAGCCGCACAGCTACGCAAGAGTATTGCGAATATTGAAGTAGCCGGTGGCCTTGAGAGTGTCGGTACTGTTACCAAGATTGGTGACGGTGTCGCCTGGGTACACGGCCTACGAAGCGCCGGTTTCTCAGAAATGCTTGAAATTGAAACTAAAGACGGCGTGGTTGAAGCCTTTGCCTTGAACCTTATGGAAGACGAAATTGGTGCGGTACTCCTCGGTTCTGACGGTAGTGTATCAGCCGGTGATACGGTTCGCCTAAAAGGTACAACGCTTGAAGTGCCGGTCGGTCCAGAGCTACTTGGCCGCGTGGTTGATCCCCTTGGACGTCCACTTGACGGTGCTGGTCCAATCAAGACGAAGCAAACCGGTCTTGTGGAACGCGAAGCAATCGGTGTGATGGGCCGTAAATCAGTCCACGAACCGCTTATGACTGGTATCATGGCGATTGACGCTATGTTCCCTATTGGTCGTGGTCAGCGTGAGCTTATTATTGGTGACCGCCAAACTGGTAAGACTGCCATTGCTATCGACACGATGATTAACCAGGCTAAACAAAAAACTGGCGTGGTAAACGTCTATGTCGCCATTGGTCAGAAGCTTTCAAAGATTGCTCGTCTGGTTGACCGTCTAAAACAAGAAGGTGTGATGGATCAAACTATCATCGTCGCGACTGGTCCTAGCGATCCAGCATCAATGCTGTACCTTGCCCCATATGCTGCAACTGCCATGGGTGAATATTTCCGCGACAATAAACAGCACGCGCTTATGATCTACGACGATCTTACGAAGCACGCTGTGGCTTACCGTCAAATGTCACTCCTTCTTCGTCGCCCACCAGGACGCGAAGCCTTTCCTGGTGACGTCTTTTATCTGCACTCTCGTCTGCTAGAGCGTTCAGCCAAACTATCTGACGAACTTGGTGCTGGTAGTTTGACTGCATTGCCTATCATTGAGACTCAGGCTGGTGATATTAGTGCCTACATTCCAACTAACGTGATTTCAATCACCGACGGTCAGATCTTTATGGAAACCGATCTATTCTATCAAGGTATTCGTCCGGCGATTTCTGCTGGTCTATCGGTGAGTCGTGTTGGTGGTGCTGCGCAGACCAAGGCGGTTAAATCAGTTAGTGGTCACCTAAAGCTCGGCCTGTCGCAGTTCCGCGAACTTGCCAGCTTTGCGCAGTTTGGTAGCGACCTTGATGAAGAGACGAAATCACAAATTGATCGTGGTCAGCGCCTGACTGAACTTCTAAAACAACATCAGTACTTGCCAATGAGCGTCTGGGAACAGGTTGCGAGCATGTATGCCGTGTCTAATGGTCTATTCGACAAGGTTTCTGTTGCCAAGATTAAGGACGCGCAAACTGCCCTCTTGACTCGTCTATGGACTGAACACAAAGAAGACATGCGCACTCTTGATAAGGGTGACAAGCCATCTGAAGATGTGACAAAGCTCATTCATAAAGTTGCTGTTTCAAGCGCTAAAGGTTTCGAGGACTAGCACGTGGCATCAACTCAGCAACTAAAATCACGCATTCGCTCGGTCAAAAGCACCAAGCAAATTACCAAGGCCATGCAAATGGTCGCGGCCAGTAAAATGCGTCGTGCTCAGGAAGCTGATAAAGCTGCATTTGCCTATACACATGCGGCGAATGAGTTGTTGACGTATTTTGCCAGCCAAGGCATTACGGATCAACATCCGCTGTTCCAGGCTCGTACAGTCAAAAGCCGCCTACTGATCGTAGTGGCTGCCGACAAGGGCCTCGCAGGTGCGTACAACAGTAATATCGCTCGTACCTACATCAAGGAGCTGCTTGAGGATAAAGCTAACGACATTC
>CAMLED010000007.1 GCA_946479115.1 uncultured Candidatus Saccharibacteria bacterium
TTTTCATGGCTGGGGTGGAGGGACTCGAACCCCCGAATGCCAGTACCAAAAACTGGTGCCTTACCACTTGGCGACACCCCAAAGCAGGGATAATTATAGCATAGTACGGGGTTGCTTTGCTAGTAGCTTCTTGAGTTCATCTAAAGTTGTGACGTTAGCAGTGGCCTGTTCGTTATCACGAATGATACGTGCAATATGTTCTTTTTGCTCGACACTTGCCCGCGCAAAAACACGACTAGTATCAAGAAGCTTCTCGACTTCATCATGCTTGGCGATATCGAGTGTGCGAGCATCAATGACCTGATGGAGCTGCGAAGCGATACCAATGCGCTGGGCGATACCATACGCTGCCGCTGGATGCTGGCCTGTCGTTAAGTAAAATGTGACGCCGCGGTGAGTGGCAGCGGCAATTAACTGTCGTGCCTCATCAGATAGTGTACGTTGCAGGCTAATAAATCCAACAAAGGTCAATTTCTCGTTAGTGCGTAGATCACGCAGGCTTTTTAGCGGATGCTTGACGGTAGTAGTGGCGAGTGCAACAATGTGCGCTCCAAAAGCAGACATGGAGTGCATGCGGATCGTGAGCGCTTCACGTTCATTCTCGGATAGATCGCACTGCGCTAAAATATGTTCCGGCATGCCCTTTACGACTAATTGATAATCTGCACCATAATGCCAAATAGTACTACTAATGCCGGCATGGCGATCAAAACCAGTGTCATAGAGCGGCAAATGTGGCGGCAAGACAACGCTATTGGTGTGGAGGTAGTGTTGCAGGGCTGTATCAAGTGGATCATCCGATTCGTTAATTGCCTTGGACATGACAACCATCATGTCTTCATTCGTCTCGGCTTGCCAGGCTTTATCAACTACCCAATCGGTACCAGTAAGCACGCGAGAGCTAGTGATCAGGACAGCAGTTAGTTTTGGTTGTCGTTTAAACGTAAACATTATCTGTAGTATAGCAAAAAACAACGCCGCAATGTGGAAACTTGCGGCGTTGTTGTATCGTGGACGGATTAATGAATGGCGACGAGCTTCAGTTGCTTGCGACCAATCGCAGAGCTCCACTCGACGATATCACGTATTTGTTTGCCAACTAGGTTTTGGCCTAGTGGGCTCATGACTGAAATACGGCCATCGCTCGGGTTAGCTTCGAGGCTATCAACCAGCGTATAGCGAATGATACGTCCGTTGGTGTCCAGTAGTTCTACGATAGAACCAAGCGCCACCTTAAGCGCGTCACGCTTTCGAGGTAGTGGTTTAGCGATTGCTAAAGCTGCCTTTTTATCAGCGAGATCACTATCTAGGATCTCTAGAATAGCGAGTTTTTCGACGCGCGCCAGTCGCTCGTCGTGGCTCTCTGACTTGTCGAGTTCACGCATTTCAGCAACGGTCGTCTGACGTTCGTGCTCGAGTGTCGCAATCTCGCGTTTTAGTTCTTTCATTCCTCGTTTACTTAGAAAAATCGTTTTGGCAGTATCCATATTGGTGTCCCCCTTTATCTTACGAATTTTAGTCTAGCAGACGATGACATTATAGAACTGTAATATACATTACAAATCGCCTGCTATTGTCATAAGTATGTCACTGCTGCCTGAGCCAAACCTTAATTTTTGTGCAAATGTCGAAATTATCACTAATGTCGAGGAATCCGAGGTAGTTTGGGGGTGGCTTTATAGTTCGGAAGCAAGACTTTGAAGGTTGTGTCCTGCTTTGGTGCACTACTGACACTTAATTCCCCGTTATGCAGTTCAACGATTTTTTTTGCGAGTGATAGGCCTAGCCCATAGCCTCGCTTACTACTGTCGGTGCGGGATTCGTCAGCGCGATAAAAGCGGTTAAAAATATGAGGTAATTTTTCTGGAGCGATTCCGTCACCGACATTGATAATCTTAAACCCTGACATGAGCGGTTGTTTAATCAAGACGACTTCAATGGTTGAGTTCGCGGGGCTGTATTTCATAGCGTTATCAAGCAAGATGTTTAATAGTTCTTCGATACTTAATTCATTCGCTATGACGTTTAATTTGCGAAGGTTTTGAAGTTTAATCCGTTTATTCGTTTTATTAAGCCGATCGACAATAGATTTGGTGAGCGCCCCTAGATCGATCTTGTCCCTCGGAATATTGGCATGGTCTAATCGGGATAGTTGTAGCAGTGTGTGTGAAAGTTTGGTAAGCTTGTTAACCTCTTCGAGGTTACTGGCGAGCAGTTCGCGCATCTCTTCTTTTTTCAAAGATTGATCGCGAAGGGCCACTTCGAGCTCAATTTTCATACTAGCGAGCGGTGTGCGTAGTTCATGGCTAGCATTGCTAGTAAAGCGCGACTGCGCTTCGTGCGTTTCCTCGATGGGGCGAAGCGTTCGTTTAGCCAGGTAATAGCTACCAAAGCCCCCGGCAAACCAGATGACCAAGTTGGTAATAATCAATGCGCCAATTAGGTTATTGTTCGCTTCATGGATTTGCAGTTCACGCACGGTGTCAAACACTGTTGAATCGGTTGAAAATATCGGTGAGTTTGACTGCTGGAGATTAGTGATACGTACGCCAAGCTCAGTTGACGCAATCGAATAAATGACAAAGCTAAAAAGAATGCTGATTGACACTAGAATAATGACATACCAGACAGTCAGTTTTACTGTTGCGGATTGAAACATAGTATAGGGCTACTCGGGTGCTTGTAGTTTATATCCGAATCCACGAATGGTGTGAATCAGGGGTTTATCGAATGGTTGATCAATTTTATTACGGATATATTTAATATACACCTCAACCGTATTTGGTAAAATGTCGGCATCGTAATCCCAAACATGCGAAATGATAACATTTTTTGGTAACGGGCGGTTTTGATTGCGCATCAAAAATTCTAATAATGCGAATTCTTTGCCAGTTAATTGAATTGGTGTATCACCGCGCTTTACTTCGAAAGTGACTGTATTGAGTGACAAATCTCCTGCCGTCAGGACTGTTGCATGTTGCTCGGCTGGGCGACGCAGTAAGGCACGAACTCGGGCCAATAATTCCTCGAGGGCAAATGGTTTTACAAGATAATCATCGGCGCCGCTATCAAGACCTGTTGTACGGTCACTAACGCTACCGAGCGCGGTTAATAAGAGTACTGGCGTATGAATCTTGGCTTCGCGCATGGCTTTAATGATAGAAATGCCATCATGATCACCTGGCAGCATGCGGTCAATAATTGCGGCATCGTAGGGTTCGGTCGTCGCCATAGCATAGCCTTCGTCTCCGTCATAGGCGACGTCGACAGCATAGGTCTCTTGTTCAAGGGCCTTTTTAAGGGCTCGTGCAATTTTATGTTCATCCTCGATGACTAAAACTCTCATGTACTTATAGTATATAACAATACTGAGTCTATGCTGAGTGTGGGGCGGGCTCGTACTGAGAGCTCCATTGTTCCATGTCCCGGATGATCGGTAGAAGTGCCTTACCCTTTTCCGTCAAATGATATTCACAGCGAGTTGCTGAGCTGGTTGGGGTCTTTTCGATAATTTCTTCAGTTTCAAGATGAAGCAAGCGAGCTGAAAGTGTACGAGGATTAATGCCTCCAACGAGGTCTTGGAGTTGGCAGAAACGAACATTTTCTTCGTTAGCAAAAAAACGCAACAATTGCGGGGTCCATTTGTCACCTAGGATATCTGTTGCGGCCTTAACGCAGCCGATAGTTTTTTCTGCTGTAGTCATATTATTACTATACATTGTCTAGCGTCCGTTGTCAAAAGAAGTAACGTTTATGATACCACATCACGCTTGTCCTAAACTGAGGACTAGATTACACTAATGATATGGTTAAAAAAGATACACAAAAAACAGAAAAGAATGAAACTTTTCAGCCGACTAAATTTGCACTAAAGATTGCTGCACTGGCCGCTATTAGCTTGGTTATCTTGGCAATGATTGCCGTTTACTCTTAAATTGAGTGTTAGTCGTTTCTAAGACATCACTATCGACGTGATGTCTTTTTTTCGTTACCAATAAATAACGTGCGCAGAGATAATCGCTTTGAATATTCCAGCGCACCGTAGCGGAACAAGCGAATGGCGATAGCCATGATGATCGTGGCACTGATACCTAGGATAACAATGCCAATCAGGGCATCACTTACACTCAAATTACCAACGGCATTACGTAGCATCAATGGAATTGGAGCAGTTAACGGGAAAAATGTTAGGAATGTCACAAGTCCTGATGTTGGTGCTGAGATAAACAGTGTAACGGCATACAATGGTCCAAAGATGAGGGTCATGACAATACCGAAGAAACCACCGGCCTCTTTGGCAGTTGGGACAGCTGCACCGATAGCGACCAAAAGTCCCGTAAACAGCAAGAAGCTAAGGAAGAATATAGCCGCACCAATACCAATACGGAGTGGGTCGAGAGGGATATTGGTTAAATCAACACTTGGCAGCGCTAGCTGGTCGCCAAATTGGAAATAAATAATCAAAATTGGAATCAGGATTGTAACAATTTGAATCATGGCTAACACGATCAATGACAAGATTTTACCTATAATGAGTGTCCGTGCTTTGATGGTTGTCAGAATCATTTCAATAACGCGATTCTCTTTTTCCTCAGTGGTACTAGTCAGCATTTGGCTACCGAACATCACGATAAGGACATAGAACAAGACAAGGAAGACACCGGGCGCAATCAGCTGTTTAAAGCCGTCATATTCTGCACCGTCCTGATATGTTTTGGCATCAAAACCAATTTTCTTTTGCAGAATAGCAACCACTTGTGGGTCGGTGGTGGCGGCGACAGAGCTGGTCAGCAGTGCTTCAGCGGTACCTTGGTAGCGGCTATTATCGAATAAGCCGACGTCCTTGGCGTACACCTGTACCTTATTTTTAGTAAGGTCAGCAGGATAATAAAAGTAAGCATCGAGTTTGCCATTTTTGACGTCATCAATCCCCTGTTGTTTATTTTCGACTGCCTTGGCATTTAATTGAGCGAGGAGCTGCGGGGCAATTACTTTTGAATCATCTGTAACGGCCAGGTTAAACTTTTGGTTAACAGTGTCAAGGGTGGCCTGCTCGGTGGCTTGGCTTGAGAAAAAGATAATCGCAAATACCATACCGATAACAACTGGAAACGATAATGCTGTAATCCAAAATGTTTTCTTTTTTAGTGTTCGTAGGACTTCAAAACTAAAAACGGTGGCTAGATTATGCATGGTCAACTCCCTCTTGTTCGGTTGGGTCACCGTAAACCGTGACGAAAATGTCATCGAGCGAGGCTCCATTAAATTTCTTTTTTACAGCTGCAATTGTGCCGTAAGCACTGGCCGCACCATCTTTTAGGAGGATGATTCGGTCGCATAGTCGCTCAACCTCTTCCATCTGGTGGGTGACGAAGATAACTGTAGCGCCGGCAGCTTGATGTTCTTCGATGATGTTCATCAGTAGACGGCGATTGACTGGGTCGAACCCTTTAGTAGGCTCATCCAGGATGAGTAGGCTTGGGTTGTTCATGATTGTGACACCGAGCTGTACTTTTTGTTGCTGTCCACCAGATAACTTGTCGAGCCGAGTCTTGGCTTTGTCGGCAAGTCCAACACGTTCTAGATATGCGAGTGACCATTTTTCGGCAGCGGCTCGGGTCATGCCTTTTAGGCGGCCAAAATAAATCATGACAGTGATGACTGACTCTTTTTTATAAAGGCCACGCTCTTCTGGTAAATACCCCAGCTGGACACCGCTATCTACAGCGTATTCCTTGCCGTCAATTAGAAGGCTACCCCCAGTTGGCTGGTAGATACCTAATAATGCGCGAATAGTAGTGGTTTTACCTGAGCCATTTGCGCCCAGTAGGCCGAATGTTTCACCTTTCTTAATATCAAAACTCAGATCATTAATGACGGTTTGATTGCCGAACATCATTTTGAAATGATCGATGGTGACAAGCGCTTCATTTTTTGGCATAGAATAGGGACCTTCTGTTTAACGATAGTTGATAAATTGGAGCGGGAATTCGTATTCGGTGTTTTTTAGCAATGTAATAACATCCTGTAGGTCGTTTTTACTGCTGCTGGTAACGCGGACCATGTCACCTTGGATTTGGGTTTTGACTTTTGGTGCTTCTTCACGAAGTTGTTTAGTAATTTTCTTTGCATCGTCTTGTGACAAGCCTTGTTTGAATGGGATTTCCCAGGTGGTTTTGAGGTTAGCCTCGACTGGTGTTTTGTCGAGATTCAAAACTTTCGAGCTTTGTTCGCGTCCGGCTAGTTTTTTGCGGACGATATCAAGGACTGCATCACATTGCCACTCCCCTGCGCCGGTAATCTTGAAACCTTTTTTATCATCAAGCCACTCGATCGCAGCTGGTGTGCCTTTAAAATCATAGCGTCCGCCGATTTCTCGTTCGGTCGCCGCAAAGACGTTGTTCATCTCTGCCTTGTCATAGTCTGAAACGATATCAAAAGAAAATGTTGCCATATGTCCATTGTAGCATCGGTGAGCGGAGCTAGATAGAAATATTTCAGATTCAAGGATCAAGCTGCTTGTGGCAACGAGCGGTCTACATAATATACAGAGCGTCGTGCGACGACTTCACCAAGTTTAGCCGCAACGACTGCTGGGCGTTTATGGAGGATGCTGGTGTCCGGAAAGAACAGATTAAAATACGGCATTTCTTCGAGCTGTCCTAGAAGATCTTTTAGATGTGTGTGGCGTGCATCAAATTTCCTACGCAAAAACTCTTCGCCGATTTCATCATATTCTTGATTGCCAATACGCTCTGGATTGAGCGCTATGTCATTACGTCGAGCGGTAAATAGTTGTTGAAACTCAACAGTATGTCTAGCGACATATATCGCTAGTAACATCGTTTGTCGTGAGCTAGAATTTTCTTCTAGTTCTTCTGCCATAAGGTTCTGTGATGGCATACTCGGATACTGGAATAAATCATGTAACCCGTTGTGTGTAGGTCGGTGAATTTCGATAAGATTTGAAGATTGCTCTCGGAAAAAATATGGAATAAGGCTATCGTTGTTGTTCTGAGGCCTATAGCTTGCTCGAGGGTAGTAGATATGATGATTGTCTGTTTTGAGTTCAGGGTCATTTTGATCAATTACCGGTGCGTAATCGTCCCACAAGAGAGCTTGAAATTCAGCGAGTGCGACATCAGGCTGCGCAAAGCCGCGTCCGTCTGCCGGATATGGCACTCGATTGCGTACTTCTTTTTTGGCGAGGCCAGTTGAGAGGTCGAGCCATTTGGCGGGTTCGCGCCAGGCATCAACGGGCGGTAGGCGGCGAGACATAGGTCGGTCATTTGCACGCTTTGGCCCTCTATACATTGCTAATCACTCTGCCTCAGTGCACACTTCATGCTTATGTTATAAAGCATCCTAGGTATGAATACAAGTACTATTTTTCAGTAGTACTGCGAGCGGTTTTTAGCATATCCGCAAACCATATCAATTCGGCGAAGAGCTTACCTGTTTGTTTGTCATAACGTGCTTTGAAATCATCATTCATGACGCCGTTTTCGTCAAAAATATTTTGGATGTATGGAAAGTACATATCCCAGCTCATGACGACAAGGCCTAGTTCGCGAATCGCGCCGCAAAGTTGTTCAACTGCGCGGACTCCACCCCAATTGCCATCACTTACTCCAGCGAGAGCGACTGGTTTGTGGTTGTAATTAGCCAGTTCACTGTCGAGCATACGTTTCAGGCTGCCAGGAAAACTATGGTTGTATTCAGGCGTCACGATAAAGAACGCATCGGCCCGCGCAGTAATTTCCGTATAACGAACATCCTTGCCTTCGGGATCATTGCCATCACCATTAAAAGTAAAATCAGTCGGATCGACATACATAATCTCAACATTAGGTAGTTGGCGGCCAAACTCAGCGATATACTGTGCGGCTTTCGGAGAGCGACGTTGTGTGCGCGTCGTGCCGGCAATGACGGCGATGGTCAGTGGTTGGGTCATGATAGTTCCTTTCACGTAACTTAATGTATTTAGTATAGCAGTCGCGCTGCACTAACAGAGATAAATATGGTACGCTAAAGGGTATGAGTTCTGCCCTTACCTTTGAGATTCACCACCGTCTAGATGGTGCGCTGGCGCGTACCGGTACGTTGACGACACCGCACGGCACAATTGAAACACCTGCTTTTATTCCCGTGGGCACCAAGGCGACATTAAAATCGCTAACTCCTGAACAGCTTGAGGCTGTTGGTGCGCAGGCAGTGCTTGCGAATGCTTACCATCTGTATCTTCGCCCTGGTTCAGAAATTCTCGATCAAGCTGGTGGGCTGAATGCGTTTATGAACTGGCATAAGCCAACGTTTACCGACAGCGGTGGATTCCAAGTAATGTCACTAGGCGTCGGGTTTAAAAAAGTTATTGATATGGACGGCAGTGTGACAGAAAAGCCACTGAGCAAAAAAGAAAAGCTAGCCTGGATTGATAACGAAGGCGTGACGTTTAAATCTCATCTTGACGGTAGCCGCCATCGTTTTACGCCAGAAGTCTCGATGCAGATTCAGCATCAAATTGGTGCAGATATTACGTTTGCCTTTGACGAGCTAACGACACTTCATGACTCGTATGACTATCAAGTCGAATCTCTTCACGAACGAACGCACCCATGGGCGGCACGAAGCTTGGTTGAACATCAACGTCTGAACGAAGAGCGATCACACCGACCACCACAAGCCTTGTTTGGCGTGGTACAAGGTGCAAACTACGAAGATCTGCGCCGCGAGTGCTCACGCTTTTTAGGTAGCATGGATTTTGATGGCTATGGACTGGGTGGTGCCCTAACGAAAAAGAATATTGGTGAGATTGTTGGCTGGATGTGTGAAGAGCTGCCAGAAAACAAACCGCGACACATGCTAGGTATTAGCGAACCGGATGATATTTTCGCATGTATCGAGAATGGTGCTGATACGTTTGACTGTGTCTCGCCTGCTCGCGTTGGACGAAACGGCGCGTTGTACACACTTGATGGTCGTAAAAATATTACCAATGCAAAATACCGTGCGGACTTTACACCGTTTGACAATGAATGCGACTGCTATACGTGCACGAATTATACATCGGCCTATTTGCATCATTTATTTAAAGCCGACGAATTACTTTCAAACACACTTGCCACAATTCATAACGAACGTTTCATTGTGCGCTTGGTTGATGATATTCGTGCCTCAATCACGGACGGAACATTCTTTGAATTTAAAGAGAAGTATCTTAACCGATATTACGCAGCGAAGCGTAACTAATGTTATAATTACCTCATTATGAAGGTAAAAATTGAAATCGATACACGTACGTTCGTTCGCTTCTGGCTAGTTGTTATTGGCTTTGCGTTCGCAATATTAGCTATTTACAGTGCTCGCACTGCATTAATAATTCTAGGTGTTGCCTTTTTCTTGGCGCTTGCTTTGAATGCGCCAGTCACCTATCTTGCAAAGCATTTGCCGGGTAAAAGTCGTGTTGGTGGAACATTGATCGCGTTTGTGATGGTCGTTGCATTACTTAGCAGTTTTATCTTCTTGGTAGTTCCGCCAGTTGTCGAGCAAACGGCAAAATTTGTTGATACTGTACCGCAACTTGTCGACTCGGCCACAAATCAGTGGCGTGGACTAGGGACTGTGGTGGATAAATATCATTTGCAGCCGCAAGTTGACAGTGCAGTTAATTCAATCAAAAACAACTCAACAGCATGGGCAGCAAGTCTTGGTCAGAACTTATTGTCTGGTTTAGGATCGGTGCTGTCGCTGGCTGTATCAGGCTTCTTGGTGTTAGTACTCTCCTTCCTTATGCTGGTCGAAGGCCCAATGTGGCTTCGCCGTATTTGGGGCGTCTATACAGATACTGAACGTATGGCTCGTGATCGTCGCGTCGTCAGCCGTATGTACAATGTTGTTACGGGCTACGTTACCGGACAATTAACCGTGTCGGCAATCGGTTCAATTTTGGCAGGTCTCATGGTGTTTATTCTGAGCTTGTTTACGAATGTGCCAGCCAACTTGGCGTTGCCAACTGTTGCGATTGCCTTTATCTTCTCTCTTATTCCAATGTTCGGTGCGACGATCGCAGGTATATTAGTCACATTGTTATTGATGTTCAACGACATCACCGGTGGTATCGCCTTTGCAATCTACTTTGTTATTTACCAGCAAGTTGAGAATAATTTTATTTCACCTACAATTCAGTCAAAGAAAGTTGAGCTATCTGCTCTTGTCGTCTTGGCATCGGTGACGATTGGACTGTATGTGTTCGGTATTGCCGGTGGCATCATTTCAATTCCTATCGCGGGTTGTGTAAAGGTGTTGATTGATGAATATCTTGAACATGCTAAAAAGAAGCGCACACAAAGCGAAAAGCCGCTAGCGAAACTTGTCAAGAAATTGCACGGCGAAAGCTAGATCAATATGACATATAAAAACCCACCGAATGCTATCGGTGGGTTTTTATATTACGACGAATTATTATACGTTCAGTGCGATAGATGTATACTCCCAGACGCTGCCGTGTGGTGTATCACGAATCGTAATACCCTGCGCTAGTAACTCGTCGCGCAGACGATCTGATTCAGACCAATCCTTACTGTCACGAGCACGTTGACGCTCAACGATAAGTTGTTTGGTATCATCTGAGATATCAGGTGTTGACGTTTGTAGCTGTAGACCTAAAACTTCATCAATCGTATCAAGCACCTGTTTTAAGCCGTGCTGATAGATAGAAGTAAGCGATGCCGAGTCGAGCTGCGAGAACGCGGTGTCAACGATATGAAGGGCTTCTGACGTGTTTAAATCATTGCTGAGCGCCTCGACGATAGCTTGTGACGCAGCTTGCAGTGAGATTGAATGATCATCTGAGGATTTGTCGTCATCATTCTGTAATGTGTCATGGGTTTGGTGACGGAGTGCTGCGATTGCTCGCCAGTGATCAAGCCGGTTTTTAGCAGCGGCGAGGTTTTCAAAACTAAAGTTGCCTTCACTACGGTAATGGCTCTGTAGTACGAACATACGATAATCAAGTGCACTAAAGCCGCGTTCTGCTAGGTCCTGCAGCGTGTAGCCGTTACCGAGGCTTTTGCTGATTTTGGTACCATTCACTTTGAGATGATTATTGTGCAGCCAGAAACGAGAAAAGAGTTGTCCGCTGGCACTTTCGCTTTGAGCAATTTCATTTGTATGGTGAACCGGAATATGATCAATGCCACCAGTATGAATATCAAGTGTCGGTCCGAGGATAGACATGGCCATGGCTGAACATTCAAGATGCCAGCCTGGAAAGCCCATGCGCTGTTCGTTGACATCAACGAGCAGGTCACTAGGTGTTTCCCACTGCATATCTCGTGTTTCACCGGCAGGAGTGAATTTCCATAATGCAAAGTCACTTGCACTCCGTTTTTCTGGATTAAATTCGACACGAGCGCCAGCTTTTTGGGCTTCGAGGTCCAGTCCGGCAAAATCTGCATATGTCGCAAATTTACTGGTGTCAAAATAAATACCATCGCTGATTTGGTACGTGTAGTCCTTTTCCTTAAGGATACGAACAAGATCTAATTGTTGCGGAATAAAGTCTGTGGCCTTGGTGATATGTTTAGGTAATAGCAATCCAAGCTTTTCCATGCCAGCCATGAAATCTTCGGCATATAGTTCAGCCACTTCCCAAGCCGTTTTGCCTTCGCGGCGAGCACCCTTTTCTAGCTTGTCTTCACCCTCATCTGCATCACTGGTCAAGTGTCCGACATCTGTAATATTCATGACACGCTCGACTTGATAATGATTGGCGTGAAGCGTTCGCACCAATGTGTCCCAGTAGATATAGGCGGCCCAGTTACCGACATGCAGATAGTTATAAACGGTCGGTCCGCAGGTATACAGTAGCACCTTGCCCTCCTGCTGTGAGGTGAATGCTTCAGTCTGTTTAGTGAGCGTATTATGCAGTTGTAGGGTCATAGCTTTGGAGTGCCTTATTAGTTGCGGTTACTAATTCTGAGACAATTGTATCGTAACTTTCATATGCGCGGAAGCCAGCTGCATATTGATGGCCGCCACCACCAAAGAACCCAGCAACTTGTTCAGCAATTGGTGTATTGGCACGAAGCTTGCCGGTGATTTTGCCGTCTGGATAGGTTTTGATGGCAACACCCAGCTCGACACCTTCAACCAGACGCATCTCATCCAGAACAAGTACGCTTGGGTTGTACTGGTCGCTATATTTCTGGATATCTTCCCATGGAATATGAACAATCGCGAGCTTACCGTCTAAGAGATATTCAATCCGGCTAATGAGCTCGCCTTTGTATGCCAGGATTTCCGGTGATTTTTTCATGAATTCACGACGACGGTCTTCGATGGTCGAGACTTTGGCACCAAGTTTTGTAAGTTCCCCGGCCACACGATATGTTTCAGCGGTAACGTTCTGGGTCGATAATCCAAGACTGTCTGAAAGAATCGCAACGAGCATATTTTCGGCTGCCTGTGAATTAATCTCCCAGTTGTTGCTGGCAGCAAGACGATAAATAACTTCACTAGTTGCAACAGCTTCTTCTGAAAGCAAGGTATGTTCAAATGATAGATTTGATTCAGTTGTATGATGATCAATCACAAGAACGGGATGTGATTCTAGGAAATGTCGGACACCAGGTGTTTCGAGGACCTTGGTGATGAGGACGTCAGCGGCGGTATCAACGATAATTGCCATATCAGCATTGGTGTCAAATTCACTCACTACCCTATCCCAACCTTGGATGTAGCGCATGTATTTTGGAATTTCCACTGGGCAATATATAACGACTTCTTTTCCAAGATCGCTAAGGATTTCTTCAAGTGCAAGCGCGCTTCCTAGTGAATCGCCATCAGGATTTTCAGCCTGGATAACAATGATTTTTTTGGCATCGGCGATCAGTTGAGTTGCGGGTGTAAACATCCCCTTATTATAACAGAGGTATGTCAATACGCTAGGTGCGTATTGACATATGTGACGTTATACGCTATAATGAATATTAAGCTTTAATGCCGCGCTCCAGTTGCGCAGTGATAGTTGGCCCCAGACCCAACGTACATCACAAACTGGCCGCCGGAGGCGGGGTCGAGAGTTTGGACACACGCAGAGTCCAGTAATCCCTTTCCCCCGCCTCCCCTGGCGAAACGTTTTGTGAGCTTCGGCTCCGATACTTATAACATTCGTGAGCACAGCTCCAAAACACTTTTTGACCCTCCATGTGAGGGTCTTTTTCTTATCCCGGAGCAAGGACAACATTGACTAATACTAATAAAGTGATATTGTTAGTACAAAGCCATATGAAATGGTTGATCTTTAAGTACGAGAAATCAAACACAATACGTCGACGAATGAGGTGTAAGGATGTTAGATCTAGTATCTTTCTTTTACTCAAATGCTACATTAACCGCTGTTCTGACCATAGGTGCGTGGGTAGGTACGGCAGCTGGTGCGGTGGCTGCCGTCATACTAATTTTGAAGTATTTCAAGTGGGAGAATCGCTCTCCCTCTCATGATCTTGGAGGGTATGCTCGGCGTTATGTGCGCTATGTCGGTCTCAGTGCAATCTTGATTGTCGGTATCGTACTGGGGGCGATGGTTGGCTTCTGTCTTGGTGCAATAAGCTTGACTCTCACATGGCTTATTCTGCCACTGGCTTTAGTAGGTGGCTTAATCGGCTTGGCGCTGTCGGGTTGGAAAAAGAACCTAAGATTGAAAAAGTCACTCGTACGAAGCAGGCTATAAGTTAAGAATGCGAGTTGAAGTGTCCTCGGCCTTATAAAAAATGCCGAGGACACTCCTCCTTCTTTACACTGAATACGACCTCTTTTGTAAGAGGTCTTTTTATTTGGTTAGAGTATTCGGCGACCTTCGAGGGCATGCGTCAGAGTGATTTGATCGGCATATTCCAGATCAACACCAACTGGTAATCCACGCGCAAGGCGGCTCATTTTAACTGTAATGCCGTGTTCTTGGATATGGCGCTGTAGGAATAAGGCTGTTGATTCACCTTCAACACTGGCGTTGGTAGCAATAATTAATTCTTCAACTTCGTCGTCTTTGATGCGTTTTAGTAGTTCAGGAATGTGAAGCTGTTCAGGGCCGATGCCATCAATTGGCGAAATTGCACCACCTAGTACATGGTAGGTGCCATTATATTGACCAGTACGCTCGAGAGCAATAATATCAAGTGGCTCTTCGACGACAGCGATGAGCTTTCTGTTGCGATTAGGATCGCTGTATAGTGACGACATATCTTCGTCTGTGTCGATAAGTGCAAATGTTACAGGACATGTTTTAACGCCGCTATGTAGCTGAGCAATTGCACCAGCTAATTTGTCAGCGGTATGCTGATCGCTACGTAGCAAGAAATAAGCGTAGCGCTCGGCTGTGCGAGCGCCAACGCCTGGTAGGCGCCCTAATTCATCGATTGCGCGTAAGAGCGCTGCAGGAAGAAGCTGCGCCATAAAAATCCCTAAAGACCGAGGTTACCAAGACCACCCATAAGTGGCTTCATCTTTTCAGCGGCAACTTCTTGTGCTTTTGCCAGGCCATCACGGACAGCGATTTCAATCCAGTGTTCAAGTTCTGAAATATCGTTTAGATCAACAGCTGCTGGGTCGATCTTTACGCTCTTAATTTTAAGTTCGCCATTAATTTGAACGACGACCGCACCGTCACCTGCTTCAACTTCAATGATTTCTTTAGCAAGGTCTTTTTGTGCCTTACGCAAATCATTCAACATCTTCATTTTATCAAAAGCCATACTCTGTCTCCTCTGTCTTGTTTATGTTCTTAGTATACGTTATTTCTGATCTCTTTTATAGATGTAAAAGCGGTCAGCGGCAATTGTCAACGGATCAGTGACGATCAGTTTTGGTTCGCTGTACTCAGCCATCATATATGCGTCACGACTAATAATTGTTAATGGCGTGGTTGTGTTGGCCGGTGTCGATACAGTAAGGTTCTTGTTATGTTTGGCAACAACATCGTAGAATGGCTTTTCCTGTGGCCCGACAAGTAGTGTTGTGGCTGGACGGTCTTTGGCAGCTAGTTGTTTATTAAGAAGTTTGAGGTCGTGCGAGAAGTATGTCGCTACCCCTGGATTATTTGTGTAGCTGTACGTATAGCGCTCTAGTCCACTAAAGAACATACCGCCGACTAGGATTGTTAATGGCAGTAGTCCAGCTATACGGGCATAAGGGTTTTTAGGGAAAAGTTGATACCAACTACGTAGGAGTGTGCTAATACCCATTGCCATCAGTAGCATGGCTGGGACGAAGGTAATGCTGGTGAAATCTGGGTTAATTACCAGAACTGGGATAAGTAGTAGCACCCAGGCACTAATGATATAGCTACGAGCAGTGTATTTAGTCGTCGACAAGCGAATAATACCAAGCACAATAAGAATCATTGAACCTAGGCTGTAGATTGGTGTTGTTGCGATGCCTTCACTGGCGCTGGTGAAGTTAAAGTACTGTTTTAGCAGCACCATAATATTGTGAGGTACATCGGGCATCGAAGCTGGAACGCCTAGCAGTGTTAGCCCAACAGACGGATCTTTGATAATTCCATAGATTAACGGCGTGATGACAATAAGGGCACATGCGAGGGCGATCAGTACCTTCGCTCGCGCTTTTAGTACTTGCCGCATCAAAAAGCGTAGGTGTGGATGCAGTGCCATGGCGCTAATCAGAGCAATGAGAATATAAACGCTGAGCGGTGTATATAGACTAAAAGCTGCCGAGCTAAATAGCGCAACTTTCCATAATCCAAGGAACTTGGCTCGGCGCGATACCATCATTGCTGATACTAGTAGCCAAACTGACCAGAAGATATAGACGATACCAGGTGTACCATTTTGTGCCATAAACAAGAACTGACCAGTGGTGATAATAAGAACAGTCGTCAGTACAGCGACGTTACGGCGGAACCACATTTGTAGCAGTAGGATCATACCAACTGCCGATAGGCCGCCAAGAATTAATGATGGAAGCTTGATGCTTAGGTTATTTACGCCAAATAACGAAAGGCTGATGTGCTGCAGTAAATGGTATGGTAAATTGACGATCGACGCTGGCTGAAATGATTCCAGAGATGTGAGTGAAAGATTGCCGCTACTTACAACACTATTCATTTCGATCTGATTAAGGCCACCTGGTGCATATAAAAACGCCACCAACAACAAGCTGACAATTGTAAGTCCAATCACGCTGTAGCCAATAATATAGCGCCAGCGGTACAGGAAGTAATCGGTAATTTTCCTACTCATAAGGTACTTTTTAGTATAGCATGTTAGCCGTCGTGTCGTTTGTCGAGCGACATAAATCGTAGACGCTCAGGGTGGAAGTATAATTCAACTTTACCAACTGGTCCGTTACGGTGTTTAGCGATGATGAGATCGGTAATGTTTTCACGCTCAGTTTCTGGGTTGTAGTAGGCTTCGCGGTAGATGAACATAACGATGTCGGCATCCTGCTCGATTGATCCTGATTCACGCAGGTCGGCCAGCTGTGGAATTTGCGGGCTACGTGATTCAACCGAACGCGATAGCTGTGACAGTGCGATAACTGGCACGTTAAGTTCACGCGCAATCAACTTGAGTCCACGTGAGATTTCACTCACCTCTTGAACACGGTTGCCGTCATTCTTGCCACTTCCCTGCATCAGCTGCAAGTAGTCGATGATGATCAGCCCGATTGGCTGTTCGTGGGCAATACGGCGAGCTTTGGTGCGCATTTCTAGGACGCATACACCTGGCGTGTCATCGATAAAGATTGGCGCTTCGGCCATCTCACCCATAGCATCAGATAATTTCGAAAAGTCTTCGTCAGACAGATTACCGGTACGAATATTCCAGGCATCAACTCCTGATGCGTCGGCCAACATACGGTCGACCAACTGCTCTTTACTCATCTCGAGGCTAAAGAACAGGACGGCTTGTTTGGCGACGGTCGCAACGTTATAGGCGAGGTTGGTCACCAAAGTAGTTTTACCCATCGCAGGACGAGCCGCGAGGATAATAAGATCAGATCGCTGCAGACCAGCGGTCATATTATCTAGGTCGCGGTAACCAGTGCGGACGCCACGTAGCGCGCCTTTGTTGCGGTGTAATTCTTCCATACGGTCGAAACTATCATTCAAGATCGTTTCAATACTGACCAGGTCTTGTTTGAGTGATTGGTCACTGACACTAAATAGTTCGGCCTCGGCCTTTTCAAGTAATTCCTGTGTCGTGTTGTCTTCGTCGTAGCCTAATTCGCTAATCATCGAGCTGGCTTTGATCAGACGACGACGAACAGCTTTCAGTGCGACCATTTCAGCATACGCCTCGGCGTGCGCTGCGGTTGGAACGTAGTTAGTTAGTTCGGTTAGATAGGCTGATCCGCCAACAACATCAAGTTCGTCTTTTTTCTTTAGCTCATCAGATAATGTCAGTAGGTCGACAGGTTTATGTCGTTCGTACAGACGAGTCATGCCGGCAAAGATCAAGGCATGGCGTTTATCATAGAAATCCTTTGGCTTGACGTGCTCGCTAATGTCCGCGAGTGTTTCTTCGTCAATTAAAACAGCACCGAGCAGTGACTTTTCGGCGTCGAGGTTTTGTGGCGGCACTTTTCCGGCCGGGACTTCTTTGGTTGCCATGGTTAACTCCAGTAGATAGGCTATTCGCCTACGCTCACTTCTTCTCCTCCACCCATAATAGCAGCAACTGCCGCCGCTGTCTCATCTTTCGGTGGTGGTGGTGTGCCAACGGTGTCAATTGTTAGGTCACCGGCACCAGTTTTGATTAATGCATCGACAAGATTAAGGCGATGTTTTGTATCATCGAGCTTGCGTTTCCAGAACGGCGTGCCGGTGTATAGACGCAATGTATTGCCATCAACTTCGGGTGTACATTTTTGCAGAACGCTATAGATCGCGACGTAATTTGTACGGGTAAACTCAACCAATTGTGTCCAGTCGAGATTGAAATCGCTACCACTGGTTGCTGGCACTGCCGCCACTGTTTCAGCTGCCGCTACTGGAGCTACAGTTGGTTGTGGTCGAGGCGCTGCCATTTTTGGTTTAG
>CAMLED010000008.1 GCA_946479115.1 uncultured Candidatus Saccharibacteria bacterium
GTTCGCTCATGTGGCTTGTTTCCTTGTGCGCTTATTTGGGCACGTAACTGATTTATTGTCATTACTATACATCATAATGATGAAAAAAGCAAGCTTTATCTTAATCAACCCTTAAGGGCGTGGTGGTGTAGATGGTGGACGAGTTGGCTGTGGTGGTACTGTTGGCGGTGTCGGTGGTCGGTAGTTACCCATGATCGTACGGAGGAGAGGTTCAACATTCTGAGCCACATTACCACGAAGGTTGTCGGACGTAAGTGCTTCGTAAGCACTGGCTTGTAGTTTGCGCATTTGATCCGCCAACGCTGCAGCATCATCTGCGCTTAAGCCAGTTGGATCTGGACTTCTAAATACCTCAACGATACGCTGGATAGCGGTTTGATCCATGGTTGTGAGTGTGGCAGGTTTGATCTTACCTTGGGCAATTGCACGGTTAATGACCATTTTAACTGACGCTTCGCCACTAATCTTACCCTGGGCAACTTCATCGATAGTCTTGCCGCCCCAGTAGACACCCTTGCCAGAGATGCCATTTTTAACAATACCTTCAGAGATAGTTGTCTTGAATTCACTAAGTTTATCACCAGAGTGCATGATAATTTCTTCGATGTTTGCCATGTTACCTGCACCGGCGAGTTGGGCTTCGATAGCCGCCTCACGCGTAAAGGTACTGTTGTTATCGAGGATCTTCTCGTTACCAGCATTATCCTTTAGTTTTATTGGTCCATTGCCCATGGCATGGTCTTGGCGATCTTTTCCAGATATATTGAAGTGTTTCAAAATTGCACTCGCTTCTGCAACACGCTCACCATATTGTTTACGGTCAATACTAACGGCTGTAGCAAGGGCTGAGTTTGCACCATGTTCGTCAATACCGCCAGCGTAATCCTGAAGAGATTTTCCGTCTAATGTTGCAGAGTTCTTCAATAATGCTGATGCAAGTTGAGATTTTTGCGTATTCTCGGCAGCTTGTTTACGCATAGCGGTCAGGGCAATATCGCGAGTCGCATCTTGTGATCGGTTCAGTAGATCAACCATTGAAGGGGATTTTTGTTCGGCGTCAGAAAGATGACCCGGCAATTTTCCAGCTTGTATTTCCCTGTGCATTGCATCGACACGTCCCTTGGCACGCTCAGCTTCGTCACCAGTGATCTGGAGCTCTAATTGTTTCTTAATAGAACTAGTATCGAGGTTGGCTTTAATATTCCAGTTAGATTCGAAGCGGTTATCAAGAATTTGTTTGTCTCGTGATACTTCGCGAGTCGCATCTTCAATTGCTTGATATGCAGACGTACCGCGGTAAATATTATCCGCAGAGCCCTGGTTGACCTTTTGTCGGTCATCACGACGACGACGACGATGGTCAATACCCTGGGTCGTTCGGGCCATAAAGCCAGGGTTGCGCTTGCCTAGTACGGCATCTTTACGCTGAGCGGCGCGCTGGGTTGCCCATTTGCGAGTACGGTCCACAGCACCACGGTTAGGGTTATTGACCATGCCGGCAATACGGCCGAGTAATGAACCGCTAAACCTAACGAGGAATGGTGTCATTACTAATGGTGCAATTTGAACGGCCATACCTAGGATGACCATGTTAATTGAGTCAGCAGTCTTGATAATAGCTGTTCCCGCTACTTGTGCCCCACCGAATAACACTGAGAACATTGGAAAAACGAGGAGCATTGTCATAAATAGGCCACGCCATTTATCGAAATACTTTTCGGTATTTGGCAGTAAATAAGCAACGAAGGCTAATGGAGCAACGATAACAAGAACAACGATAATCGCTTGGCGTGCTGCCATAATAAGTAGTGCAACCAAGATACCCATCAGCACAGCAACTAAAACAGGTACAAGTAAATAGAGGGCGCCGCCAACGGTCCCTGCCGCCAAGGCGTATCCGGCGACAATAGCTGCACCACCGGCTGCCCCGCCGGATAGAATAAAGCCGGCGACACTTTCCCAGCTGTTGATTTGCCAACTGTTACCACCTGTATCGACAAGGACATTATGCATGCCCATGAAGATGCCTTGGATTGAGTAGCCAAGGATATTAGAGATGTCGATCGCAATCGCGCAGACCCAGTACGATATATTAACCAGGATAGCCGCAATAATCAGCCTAGGTAGTGTTCGCTTTACCCCATAGTTAGATATGCCAAAGCTAGTGAGCTGTGAATAGATAATAATCATAAAGCCGATAACAAAGGCAATATTGGCGAAGTTGCGCATGATTTCCCAGGCGCGATACAGCGCACCATCAGAGCTGGTTTGCAGTGGTGCGACCTTTAGAAAGCCACTGACAATGCCAAATAGCCAGTCCATTGCCCTGGCTAGAAAAGTGGTCGTTGGACAGACGATCCAACCGATACCGGCGGTATAACTACTGTCACAACCACTAACAGATTGATTGCTTGTGGTTTGCGCTTCGAGGGTGATGCCTTGATTGGCGGTTCTGTTAGTGAAAGTGCCAGGCGGCGTATAGTTGAATTCACTATAGTCGGCGGCATTTGTGTTAGAAAGGTCCGCTCCTTCTGAGAAGGTAATGACATGGGCAACATTTTGTGAGTCGATATAACCGTAGTTGGTGCCAGCTGGCAGGTTATCAGTAGAGCTATCTGGTAGTTTTGTATACTGATTACCTTCGTAAACAAGGTTATCCCCGTTCCAGGTTGCATCGACGGCGTAAGTGTTTGGGGCGCTGATTAAAATGTATGCAAAAATTGTCACTAATAACGTCGCGACAAAAAGAAATATTTTCCGGATCGACAGACTGTCGAACGGCTTAATCAAACGCAGGTCCCACATTTCTTTTGTATATTACCACTTTACAGATTAAAAGTCAAGTGCATATAGTATGTTTTTTCGAGACTTTTAACTAAACTAAACACTTGCAGATTAGGCTTGTTTATCGTACTTTATATATAGTTATGAAGATAAAACAAACACTGACGACACTAGCTGTAGTAATGGGCGTATTTACAGGCGCACTTGCCTATTCTCCGGTGACATTCGCCGCCCCATCACCTAATGCTGCCGACAATGCAGATGCGCAAGCTGGCGGTAGTGGTGGTACAACATGTGGCGGTGCAAAAGTAGCTATTCTTTCGTGTAGCAAAGGGGCTGGCACAACTACTAAAGATAACGGTGTATGGGAACTGCTGAAGATGACTCTTCAGATCCTTACTGCCTTGATTGGTATCGTGGCAGTGGGTGGTATTGCTTATGGTGCTGCGCTCTACGCTAGTTCGGGTGATAAGCCAGAACAAGCTAAGCAAGGCATGGAGTTTATTCGCAATGTTGTGATTGGTCTTGTTGCCTACGGTCTTATGTTTGTAGTAATAAACTTTATTATTCCTGGCGGAGTGATCGGATAAAAGGAGAAATATGAAGCGACAACTACGACACTGGTTATTGGCATTATTGTTCGCAACGACAGTTGGCGGTGCGACAGTTGGCGTAGCATCTCCATCAACTAGCTTTGCGGCAGGCGCTTGTAATAGTGGCCTTCTTACTTTTCCAGCTTGGTATGATGGGCTGACAGACGGAAGCTGTAACGTTCAGGTGCCAAATAACAACCTTAGTCTTTTTGTGCGTACCATTGCTTTAAATATCGTTGAGATGATTTTGCAGCTGGTTGGTTACATATCGGTCGGCTTTATTATTTACGGCGGCTTTAAGTATATGACAAGTGCTGGCGCATCTGACGGGATTGCAAAAGCCAAGAAAACAATTACTAATGCGATCATTGGTTTGTTGATCTCGATCTTTGCTGTCGCGATTGTCAATCTTATTTCAGGAGCAATATAAATTATGAAACTTACACAACTATTATTGCTAGCAACTGAGAAAATTAGCACTAGTGAGATTGGACTTGAGGGTCAAAAAACTGACGGCAATCAGATTGTCCAGAGTGTTTTGAATACAGCCTACCTGTGGGCCGGTGTGATTTGTGTACTTATTATCATTGTTGCAGGTTATTTTTACGTCACATCAAATGGTAACGCAGCTACCGTGAAACGTGCCAAAGATGCGCTGACCGGAGCTATTATTGGATTGATCGTTATTATTCTTGCCTTTAGTATTACACTATTTATCGTGGGGAAATTTTAGATGAAACGATGGACTTCTATAATCATGCTGCTTGCACTCGTTGTGGGGATTAGTGCCGTCGTATTACCGACAGGTAATGTATCGGCTGTTGAGGTTTTTAATCATTGTGCGGGATCTGGGAGTTCGACGGTGTGTAGTTCAGTCGGCACGGATAAAGCTGACAGCATGGTGAAGATTATTATCAACACCCTTTTGTCACTACTGGGTATTATTGCTGTCATTATGATTGTCGTTGGTGGTATTCGATATACCACCTCGGCTGGCGATTCAGCACGCATTAAAGGCGCTAAGGATACGATTACCTATTCCGTTGTTGGTTTGATCGTAGCAATTTTGTCGTTCACAATCGTCAACTTTGTGCTCGATAAGTTTTAATTTGAAATAAAGGAGAAAAATATGAAGAAATTACAAACAATTATTCTAGCAGCAGCCCTATTAGTTGGTGTAGCCGCTTTTGTGCCAGGACACGAAGTGTTAGCTTCGGCAGCTGATACTATCCAACAAGGACTAGCGCCAGTTAGTAATGGCGATCCTGCACTAGAAACTCGTTTTAAAGATATCGTAAACATCATGCTCTTTATTATTGGAGCAATTGCGGTCATCATGATTATTTACGGCGGTATCCGTTACGTAACATCGGGCGGTGATAGCAGTAGCGTTAAGGCCGCTAAGGATACTATCCTTTACGCTGTTATCGGTCTTATTGTTGCTATTCTTGCCTATGCGATCGTTAACTTTGTTGTTACATCGTTTAAATAAAATTAAGCTATTAACAAACGAGCGGTAATCTGCTATAAACGTAAGTAGAGTAATCCTAAGAAAGGTAAACATTAAATGAAAAACATTATTAAAAAGAGTCTTCAGAGCTTACTGATCGTTCCAGTACTTGCACTTGGTGTAAGTCTTGTAACTCCAGTACTACAACCAACTGATACCTACGCTGCATTTAGCCAGGGCCTTCAGGACGGCGCTAACGCATCTAAGGGTGCTGACCAACCACCTGATCTATTTGGCGACGGCGGCATCTTCCAGACTGTTACAAACGTACTTCTATTCATCATTGGTGCTATCTCAGTTATCATGTTGATCATCGGTGGCATTCGTTACGTTGTATCTGGTGGTGATAGTAGCGCTGTAACAAGTGCCAAGAACACGATTCTTTACGCTGTTGTCGGTATCGTAGTTGCAATTCTTGCCTACGCACTGGTTAACTTCGTGGTTACAAGCTTCTCAGCTAACGCTTAGTAGCGTACCTTTCTTATAAAAACACCCTCATGACGAGGGTGTTTTTATTTGTGGTTACTATTCCTGCCCTGCCCGTTCTATGCTGTAGGCAGATGAGATGACCGTGACTTATATAAACGCACTATGACAGGCACCTGTAAAACAAAGGCTACAATAAAACCCGCCACGAGGGCGGGTTTTATTGAGCGTAGATTGTCTTGATTATTGAATCGTAATTTTCTTTGCTTGTTCTTGTTTTACTTTTGTGAAGCTGATTGACAGTACGCCATCTTTTAGGACTGCACTTACTTCGTCTTCCTTCACTGCAACTGGTAGTGCTAATGTGCGGCTAAATTCGCCCCAGTAGCATTCCTGGATGTGCCAGTTGGTTGCATCTGTATCATCGCCACTCGATAGTGTACCGCTGATTGTGAGAATACCGTCACTGATGCTAACATCTAGGTCTTCTTTGTTTACGCCAGCTGTGCGGGCTTTAACAATCAAGCGTTCATCTGTTTCGTAGACATCAACAGCAAGTTGACCTGGGAAATCATCTTCTGACTCTTCCCAAGCTGAATCATCAGCAGCTGTCGTCGCAGGTTCTGGTTGGTTTAGGTCGTCGTCGTTCAGGAACGCGGCAGCCAGTTCATCTTCGATCAAAAGATCGTCATTTTGTTTCCGGGCCATGATATCCTCCACTTTCTCTAGGCTCTATTGACAAATCGTCTCTCACATTATAACAACCATTTACGGTATAATCAACAAAATAGACCGGAGAAACGTAAAAAGCACAATGATTGACACACTACTCTCAAAAGTCGCTCCACACCTCTGTTGTGGATGCGGAAAAATAGGTACTCTTTTATGCGATAATTGTAAATATGACATCAACAGCGACCTATTTATACAATGTCTTGCCTGTCGTGGAGCGGCTGATGAGACGGGTCTATGTCACCACTGTAACGTGCCCTATGAACGTGCCTGGTGCGTTGGTGAGCGGTCGGGTGTTTTGCAACGTTTAGTTGGTGATTTCAAGTTCCAGAATATGTATGCAGCTCATATTCCCCTTGCGCAATTACTCGACGAGCGGATTAGTGAACTGCCATCTAATACTATTGTTGTTCCCGTGCCAACGATTGCGGCACATATACGTGAGCGCGGCTACGATCATACGAAACTAATAGCAAAGCAAATAGCGAGACGACGTAAGCTGCGAATGCAACCAGCGCTAATTCGGATAACTACTACCAAGCAACGTGACGCGAGCCGTAAGGACCGACTAAAACAGGCAAAAGCGGCCTTTTCGGCTAATGGTCATATTGATGAAACGGCCAACTATTTAATAATTGATGATGTCGTCACGACTGGTGCGACGATGTACTATGCCGCCCAGACATTACAGGCTGCTGGCGCGCAGCATATATGGGTGGCGACAATTGCTCGCCAGACTCTCGACTAAGCGTCCTGTATCTGTTATTATGGGTTCTATTGGAGAGGTGCCCGAGTGGTTTAAGGGAACGGTCTTGAAAACCGTCGTGTCAGCAATGGTACCGAGAGTTCGAATCTCTCCCTCTCCGCCAAGAAAAGAGACGTCTGCAAGGACGTCTCTTTTCTTGGCACATCGTTCGAGCTTCGCACTCTCGGTGTGTTGCAGCGTAAGATGTTTAAACGTTCGTCCCCTCGCTTCCGCCAGGTGCAAAACTGCCAATGACGAAATTGATTATTGCATATGCCAGTAGAGCAACGACAATACCGACAACTGCGTATAGGATGGTGTTTTTTGCTGCAGAAACTTTACTCGCATCGCCGCCAGATACTATATAGCGTAAGCCTCCGATGATAATCATAATGACGCTAATTGCACCGATAATAAACAGCAAGACATTTGTCACCGTCGTAAAGATGCCGGTTGCACCAAATAGGTCTGAGGCTTGGTCGGCACCCTTAGCTGCATCTGCCCCCTCCTTCATACCCAGGCTAAAAGCATAGCTAGTAGGACTCGTTACAAGCAGTGTTGTTATGTAAAATAAGGTTGCTAAAATTCCGCGCCACGCGCGCTTAAAAGTAATTGGTGATTTTGTATTTCTACACCACATTCCTGAAATTATAGCAATTATTACAGAAATAGTCTACTCGCGGCCCCTGTAATGTGCTACAATTGTCCAAGTACAAGACAGTACATAAGCCTATATCGAGGCGGCACTCAAGTAGCTCCACCGTGCGACGCAAATCAAAGACGGTTTACTAGTAGGAGATAATAGAGTATTTCGCTACACGATACACCCTATGTGGAGGGGTACCCAAGTGGCTTAAGGGGACGGTTTGCTAAATCGTTAGTCCGGAGAGATCTGGAGCGGGAGTTCGAATCTCCCCTCCTCCGCCAAGAAAATACGTCGACCATTTGGTCGGCGTATTTTCTTTGTAGGTGAGATTAGAACTCCCGCGGTTTTGCATAGCAAAACGAGCGCGGAGTTCGGCGCAATGAATGAAGTAAAAACGTGTTTACATATTTTTACGAATGAACGGAGGAGCGAAGCGATATTTCCCCTCTAAAAACCATGAGGTACTTGATTTATTATACTTTTTATGCTAATATATATCTATGAATGAACAGCTGCCGGCTGAAAAACAAACATCAAAAATTACTCCCCTCGATCTTGCAAATTTAGCGCTACACCGTATTCGTAATGTTGAGAACGAAGCCGAAATTGATCCGATAGTTAAAGCGGGTGACGTTATCGAACAGGATGGTGTTAAGTTGATGTACATACCTGAGTATTATTCATCAAAAAAGATAATTGACGGTACGTACGCTAGCGTCCAGCTTCCCTACACCTATCGTCAGTACTATTCTCATTCATTTGAGGATGAATCAACAAATCGTATGATTCCAGCCCCGGGTTGGGATTTAAGATTTCGACTTCAGGATAATGAAACAACCCAGAGGGTTCATGGTCGGAGTTTCACTGCGCATGAATTGAGCGATGTGCCGAATAGTTTGCCAGATGATGAAGCTTTATTTCTTAGACCAGTTGATAGCTACGAAGTTGAAGAGTATTTAGAATCACGTGAAGTAAGGTAACCTCAGGTTTTTTACTTCCCTCCCATTCCCCTCATGCTATACTAATTTTATGCAACCAGACAATAACCCAGCTGACTGGAAACAGCCCGCTGAACAACCGTCACAATCTCCTTACGCTGCCGTCCCAGAGCCGGTACCTGCTGAAGCGCCCGTGGTAACGCTAACACCAGACGAGCCACTTGATGATGCTGTGCCGTTCCAGCCCGAGATTGAAGAGCAAGAACCGGAGTTAGAAGAGGCACCTGCTCAAGCTCAATCAACTGAAGAGCCAGTGCGCTGGCAAGCTCAAGAGTATATTCAGCATGACAAGGGTACACTTTGGTTTGTTGCTTTTGTGCTTGTTAGCTTAGGCATGATGGCGATCGCTATTTTCGTCATCAAGTCGATTACCTTTAATATCTTGGTGCCAGTCATGGCGGCAGCACTGTTCGTCTATGTCAATCGCCCACCTCGTATGATTGACTACACACTGAGTCGCCAAGGACTTCATATAAATGACCACTTGTATCCATTTGCTGAATTCAAGGGATTCGGAGTAATTCATGACGGCAAAGAATACTCGATTTTGCTTCTTCCTGTTAAGCGTTTTAAGCCAGGAGTATCAGTCTATTTCCCAGAAGCTGCAGGTGAAGCTATCGTTGATATGTTAGGCGCACGTTTGCCGATGCAGACGTTACATCTAGATATTATCGATCGCGTGATTCGAAAACTACGCATTTAAACCAAGGGTAAGCCTTGCCCTGACTATCTGTTACGTGGTACAATAGCCGATGTTCGCCGCTTTGCGGCTGAAGGCACCTTCTAGTTACACGCGGCGTTATACGCGTAAGTGTGTAACACCGCAATATGGACCCGTAGCTCAGCTGGATAGAGCGTTGGCTTGCGGAGCCAAAGGTCGCAAGTTCGAATCTTGCCGGGTTCACCAAGAAAACTACCTCATCGAAAGATGGGGTATTTTTCTTGGTAAGTTTCGCATGACTTGAACTTGCGACAGGGATTTTACTTTAGTAAAATACCGTTGTCGCAAGTTCGGTGAAGTGCATGAAGTAAAAAGTATTTATATTTTTTACGAATAAGCGGAAAAGGCGTAGCCGCTATCTTGCCTCTTAAGTCCGTGAACTCTCCATCGGCAAATAATATTCGCTATCGCTTGGTGCACCCGGAGTGTCGTTTCCGTGCATCCAGCCGCCGCCTTCACTAAAACCGATCACTAATAATAGGATAAAAAATCCGATGGCGATTAATGAAAAGAATGTTCCGACCGAGCCGAGGATGATACCAGCAATACTGAGTCCACGGTCGGCAAGTTTACGGCGAAGTGCCATTGTGCCGATAATAATTGCAGGAACACCTGTCAGCAGTCCAAGCGCAAGTACAGAGACAATACCTAGAATGAGCGATGTTAACGGCATGCCGCTAGTGTTGGGTGTCGCCACTGGTGCTGGCGGAGTTGGTTCTGCTGGGGGTGTATGAGTAGTCATTGCTTATATTCTAGCAAATCGCCGCTCGACTCGCTATCAATAATCTGGCAGACATTTGTTATACTAAACCAAGGTCTGGAGAGGTGTCCGAGTGGTTGAAGGTGCCGCTCTCGAAAAGCGGTGTGGGGTAAAACTCACCGAGAGTTCGAATCTCTTCCTCTCCGCCATAAAAAATCACACTGTAATGAGTGTTATTTTTTATGGCATCAAGCCCATACTGTTACTAGACTACCATTGTTAAAATATGTTTTCATGATATAATAACTATTGTCTCTAAACGGAGATCCTACTCCCCTGAAAGGGTGATTCGATTGATTAGTGATATCACAGGTTCGTTTGCTGGTCTGACGGATGAGCAGCGAGAGAAGCTCTCCGCTTACCTGACGATGCGGAATGACTACCTGCTGGCGCAGATTGAATTAAATCGACGTCGAGCCGCGGTATTGAAAAATCCCTCACCGGCAGAAGAAGCAGCAATACGGGAATATTCCTCGATAGTTGTTGCTCCGATGCGACGCAAGTGTGGTCAGACTGCACTCGGGCTGATGCAAGATTCGGTGGACGTAGAGGCTCTCGAATCAATGCTGCCGATGGTACTGATGGCGCTGACTCAAAGCATCAACATTCCGTTGTTGCTTGCGACAATCGGCCTCGAACCTGACTCCATCGAGCAGGTCACGAGTGGCGTTTCGGCGTACTTCAAAAAAGGTATGAAGGAGTAATCATTCAATCACGTAGGGCCTGGATGGCTGCATGTTCGTTCATCCAGGCAAAGGACTTTGTCGTTACCGCTACGGTAGCACTGGCAAAGTCCTCTTTTTATTTGAATGATCTTGTTAAAATAATCCTTTTAGCCTATCAAAGTCGGGCTTCAGCGTTCGCGAATGTTGCGTTACTTCGCTTAAAAACCCTTGGTCACGTCGAAAGATAATGTCCCGCACCACATAAAAAATCATAACTGGGTATGGCGTTTGGATGGTTTCACGGGCGAACTGCAACTTGCCGACGAACTGCTTGGTTGCGGTTTTCTGCTCGGCACTTAAACGCGGGGACAACTGGTACAGAATAAAACGAACAATGAGCCATACGATCGTTCCGGCAATGCCAAGGATAACAACGGGAATTGCTAGTAACCACCACCATGCGGATATATTTGCAGCTAGCAAAATCGTAATAAGAACTAAACATGCAATTAATCCCAATCCGACCCAAAAGAACGGCCGGATAAATTGTCGGGCGAACTCGGCAGTAATGGCACGGATGGCGGCGATACTTGGCTTCATACTTCTAGTATACCCCTCTTTAGAGGTACAATAAGGTCATGACTGATTCTATTTTTACCAAGATTATTAACGGCGAAATTCATCAAGAGATTATTTTTGAAGATGACCAATGTGTCGTAATGATGACTCACGATCCTTTAACACCAGGCCACTGCTTGGTTATTCCCCGTGAGCAAATCGATCATTTATGGGACACGAGCGATGAACTGTATCAGCATTTGATGACAGTAACGAAGCTAATGGCGCAAAAAATGAAACAAGTGTATGGCTACACGCGTGTCGGTAGTATTGTCGAAGGGTTTGGTGTGCCACATGCGCATATTCATGTTGTCGGCCTCGATCAGGGGCTCGAGCCAACTATTCAACATCACGCTGCCCACGGGGGCATTGCCTCTCCTGAGCAGCTTAAGATTGAAGCGGATAAGTTACGCGCGTGAGTTCACTTCGGATTATTGCTATCGGCAAAAAGCATGAAAGCTGGGTAGCGGAGGGAATTGAACGCTATGAGAAGCGTTTAAAAAAGCCGTTTGATTATGAATGGGTATTTTTGCCACATTCATCTCGTGAAGGCGTTGCAGCCCGCCAGGAAGAGTCTGAGCGTATCTTGCAGCGGCTGTCCGACGATGAATACGTCGTACTGCTGGATGAACGCGGTAAACTGTTCGACTCACCTGCTCTGTCACAGCTATTACTTAGCCCGCTTGAGAGTTCGAAACGCGTGACGCTTATTATTGGTGGTGCCTATGGTGTCGATGAAACGGTTCACCAGCGAGCAAATGTCGTATGGTCACTTTCACCATTAGTGTTCCCGCACCAGCTTGTTCGTCTGATTCTAGCCGAGCAAATGTACCGCGCCCAAGAGATCAGCGCTGGTAATCCCTACCACCACGTCTAATCCCCTACGACACACAGTTGACAAATAATAAAGCATATGCTATATTTAGTAGTGTTATCACAACAAAATAAACACAAAAGAAAAAGCACATGTTTCCATTTTCACTGTTCCTTACCCCATTATCGGTATTCCTCAGTCTTACGACGGCCACTGGCGTTGTTGTTCATGACACGAGGATCGACCGCGCAACTATGACTGCACTATCAGTCCCGTCGGCTGTTGCGAGCGCCCAGGGTAACAGTAAATTAGTTAACCCAGCGACTGACTCGCACACCCATGTCGAGCGTCACTCATTATCATCGAGCGAGCTTAAGGGTGATAGCCCACGAATAAATCCTCGTACGAACGCTGATCGTAAACATATCTCTCAGAAACGTATTGGCTTTGGCCAGGATCCACTCGAGAGTCACTTTTTACCCCTTAGTTAACTAAGTGAGAATAGCTAGTTCAGTCTCAAGGCGTTCAACGAGCGCCTTTTTTGATTCCAGTTGAGCACGCGACTCTTCTACAAGATGCGCTGGAGCTTTTGCCGTATAACTTTCGTTCGACAGACGGCCTTCAAGGTTAGCAATAAACTGACGGGTTTCCGCTAGGCGGACTTCAAGGTTGGTTTGATGCTCGTACATTGTCTCTGCACTAACATCGAGCCAAGCTTCACGGTTACTAGCCGCTAGGCGCAGGCCACGAGCTTGATCAGCTGGCTGTACGTCTTTAAGGCGTGCGAGATGCTTGATCAGGGCGGCATTATCAGCAATCAGGCTATCTTGTTGGTAAAGCAGGACGTAGCGTTCATTGCCAGGTAATTCTGCCGTAACATAGCGGGCTTCGATGACTAATTTTTGAAGTTGTTCGAATTCGGCTGCAGCGATGGCATCAAAGGCTTGCGCTTCTGGCCAGTGAGCAGCTGCCAAAATATCGTTGTGCCAGTCGAGTGACTGCCAAATAGTCTCGGTAACAAATGGTGCGAATGGATGCGCGAGTTTCAGGCTGGTATCAAGCACCCAGCCGAGCATGCTTGGGTTGTCTTCACTTTTACTGGCTTCGATGAACCAGTCAGCTACGTTATCCCAGATGGCGTGGTATACGGCCTCACCTGCCTCGGCGAAACGATAGTCGGTTAATTGTTTCTCGATATCTTCGGCGGTAGCGTTTAGCTCGCGGATGATCCAGTGGTCGGCCAGGCTGGTTGGTTGTGGTGGCTGAACTCGGTAGCCTTCACCGAGTTTGTCGGTAACGAAACGGGCAATATTCCATAGCTTGTTGCAGAAATTGCGGCCAGCAACAACCTTACTGGCGCTGAAGGCTTGATCCTGACCAGCGCTACGGCTAGCGGTTAGACCAAGACGTAGCGCGTCAGAGCCGTATTCCGAAATCATTTCCATCGGGTTGATGACATTACCCTTTGATTTGCTCATCTTGAGACCTTTTTCATCGAGGACGAGACCGTGCAGGTAGACTTCCTTGAACGGTACATCACCGGTGATATAAACACCGAGCATGATCATGCGGGCAACCCATTGGTACAAAATATCGTGACCTGTTTCCAGAACGCTGGTTGGATAAAAGCGCGATAAATCGCCGTCATTCATGAAATCAGTTGTGATAAATGGCCACTGACCACTGCTAAACCAGGTGTCAAAGGTGTCTTCTTCGCGGTGATATGTTGTGCCATTAACAACGATAGACGGTTCATCAACGCGTTCATCGAAAATCCAATCATTAGGGTCTGTTTCACTTTGGAAGGCTGGAATTGGGATACCCCATGGAATTTGACGGCTGATGTTCCAGTCGCGAAGTTTGTCGTAGTACTGCAGTAAGGCTTTCTTTTTACTCTCCGGATGGAAGGTGATCTTGCCTTCTGTGATTGCGGCTTTGGCACCCTCAACGAGCGGGGCGACTTGAATGAACCACTGATCTTTAACCATCGGTTGAATAACCGTATCGCATTTGTAACAGTGGCCAACGGCATGTTCTATCGTCTCTTCTCCGCGCATAAGTTCGGCAGCTTCAAGGGCGGCCAGCACGCGCTTACGGGCAGTCTCAACGTCGAGACCCATAAACTGTGGCGGCACATTAATCATCTTGCCATCAAAACCGATAACTTGAATTGGCGCCAAGTTATGACGCTGCCCTACCTCAAAGTCATTTGGATCATGAGCTGGAGTAATCTTGACGGCGCCTGTTCCAAAGGCTGGATCAGCATAATCGTCGCCAATGATTGGAATCTCGCGGTCTGTCAGCGGGAGTAATACGCGAGTACCAATTAGGTCTTTGTAACGTGCGTCTTCTGGGTTAACAGCAATAGCGACGTCGCCGAGGAGTGTTTCGGGACGTGAGGTAGCGATGACGATTTCACCGATTTTATCGAGTGTTGGGTAGGCAATTTTCCACAACTTCCCTTTTTCGTTTTTGTGCTCTACTTCAATATCAGCAAAGCTGGTTTGGTGAGTTGTACAGTAGTTAACAATACGTTCACCTCTGTAAATAAGCTTTTCATCCCATAATTTCTTGAATGTGCCGTAGACGGTATTGATCACCTTTTCATCAAGGGTAAAGACGAGGTCATTCCAGCTAGCACCGGTACCAAGGGCGCGTAACTGTAGCTCCATGTTGCCACGCTGACTCTCAACAAAGTTCCATACCTGGCTATATAGCTGCTCACGGCTGAAATCAAAGCGGCTTTGCCCCTTTTTGATCAGTTCTCGTTCGTAGACAACCCAGGTCTCAAACCCAGCATGATCAGCACCAGGAATATAGGCCACATCCCTGCCCTTCATGCGGTAAAAACGCGCCAAGATATCCTCAAGATCAGCCATCAGCGCGTGACCAATATGTAAATTGCCATTGGCATTTGGCGGCGGCATAACGATGCTATACGGTTCGCCCTTCCCTGTTGGCGCGAAGACATTAGCAGTCTCCCACAAGGCATAAATGGTCGGTTCGTATTGGTTAGGGTCGTACGTTTTGGCTAAATTCATAGAGGTGAGGCTTTCGATGGATTGATTTACACGTGAAAAATGCATCAGACTAACAGACTAATCGTTTTCCTGTGAAAAAGATTACAGTTTTTAAACATTTTCCTCCGTGTTTGTTTTCAGGTCTAATTATAGCATAACCAGCCGTGTATAATAAGGCGTATGACAACCGTACGAACGTGTGAAAAACAAACAGAATGGGATGAAGAAATCCTGGCTCGTGGGGGACACCCGCTACAGCTGTGGGGCTGGGGTGAAGTAAAAGCAGCGCATAACTGGTCAGTCGACCGTATCTTTATCAGTCAAGACGAGCAGATCATTGGCGCCGCACAACTATTGATTCGTCGTTTGCCAGCACCGTTCAAAGCCTTGGTGTATGTACCCCGTGGACCGGTAGCCGATGAAGTGAACAGGGAAGTGGTACTAACGACAATCGCTGATTATGCCAAACAGACCCACGGTGCCGTCGCGATAACGGTGGAACCAGACTGGGCGGACTTTCCGAATATAGCGGGCTGGAAATCGTCGACCAATACGATCCTTATTCCGCGGACGCTGATTCTTGATCTGACGAAATCAGAGGACGAACTATTATCCGTTATGGCAAAAAAGACCCGACAGTATATTCGTAAATCCGCAGGCGAGGCGATTGAGATTCGCCAGGTTCATAGCAGGGAAGAGCTGGCGGGGTGTTTAGAGATTTATAAGCAAACGGCAGAACGTGCTGGCTTCGGGCTTCACGATGATCAGTACTACTACGATATCTTTGACAAGATGGGCGAGTATTCATTGGTAACAGCAGCCTTTTATGAAGGCAATCCGGTGGCGTTCTTGTGGTCGGGCATGAGCGAGCAGACCGTTTTTGAACTGTACGGTGGCATGAACGATGAAGGTCAGCGCCTGCGTGCCAACTATGCTTTGAAATGGTGGACAATCCAACTGACGAAAAAGTGGGGGATTGCTCGCTATGACTTTAACGGACTGTTGAATGACGGAGTGTCGACATTCAAACAGGGCTTTGCTGATCACGAGGATATGCTTGTTGGCACTTACGATAAGCCACTTTCGCCCCTGTACACTGTCTGGACAAAAGCTTTGCCACTCGGCAAAAAGATTCTCCGCAAGCTTAGAAATCGTTGATTTATATACAACGAAACTGAAATACACGAGAGGTGTATTGTGTATGGTCCACAGGTGTAAAAAGGTATAATAGGAGAGGGATGGGATATAAACCGAAATTATTCAAAACAATCAAACGACGACTACGGAAACAACGTCGCTACTTTGTTTCTATCCTCTTAAAACCAAAAAATATAGTAGGAATCTTACTGCTAGGCGGTATCGCTGCTGTCATACTAGTGAATATGCAGGACACACCCAAAATCTATACGGCTGATCTGTTGACGACAATCGCCAAGGGTGAAAGCAAGAATAACTACAACGCCTATTTTGGTAATGCCGGTAATTCATCAATCCAATTTACCGCTATGAGCGTCGGGGAAGTGTTAGCCTGGCAAAAGCAATTCGTCGAACAGGGTAATCCAAGTTCCGCCGTTGGCCGCTATCAATTTATCGACTCGACGCTACAGGGGCTTGTGCAGGATTTGAACATTGATCAAAATGCTACTTTTGATGAGGCACTACAAGATAGGCTTGCGGTCGCGCTACTGGAGCGCAGAGGTATTCGTGACTATGTCGATAACAAGATTAGCCGCGAGGCATTCGCACATAATCTATCAAAAGAATGGGCGGCACTACCACGGGCGATTGGCGACCGACCAGAGCAATCATATTACGCCGGTGATGGTCTTAATAAAGCTCGACTGAGTATCAGTGAGATTTACGCTAGTATCGCTACTGTTCGTAAATTGTAGAATACTACCAAGTTGTCTTTGTCATTGAGAGGCTCGGGATAACCTCGAGTTCAAACGGATCAACTGGCTGTGTTTTTTGGGCGTAGTAATAGCCAAGTGTGGCGATCATAGCGGCGTTGTCGGTACAGAGCTGCATCGGCGCATAGTCGATGTGAAGCGGGAGGCGCTCGGATAGCTGACGGCGAAGTTCCTGGTTAGCGGCGACACCACCTGCGATAACAACAGACTTGGGGCTGTAATCACGAAATGCCCTCTCGGCTTTATCAACGAGCGTGCTGATGGCCGTGTACTGGAAGCTAGCCGCAAAATCATTGCGCTGTACGTCGCTTAGAAGCGCTGCAAGCTCTCCGGATGGGAAAGTAAAGTCTTTGCCTACTTCGTGCTGTACGGCACGCAGAACGGCCGTTTTAAGGCCTGAGAAGCTAAAGTCATAACGACCTTTGAGTTGGGCTTTTGGTAATTGGTAGTGTTTTGGATCACCAGCGAGAGCGGCTTTGGCAATTGATGGGCCACCCGGGTAGGGGAGGCCAAGAATTTTGGCGACTTTATCAAAGGCTTCACCAACCGCGTCGTCTTGGGTTTGACCGAGTAATTCGTAGTCACCGTGATCTTTAAATAGAACTAGCTGCGAGTGACCACCACTGACAATTAGGGCAAGCATTGGAAATTCTGGCGCTTGTTCATTGAGGAAATTGGCATAGACATGTGCCTCGACATGATGAATCGGGTAGAGTGGTTTGTTTTTTAGTACCGCCAATGTACGGGCAGCCAGGGTGCCAACCAGAAGCGACCCAATGAGCCCGGGCGCATAGGTCACGGCAATGGCATCAATATCATCCCAGGTGCAGTTGGC
>CAMLED010000009.1 GCA_946479115.1 uncultured Candidatus Saccharibacteria bacterium
CGCTAAGTATGAAAATCGCAATGAAAATCAGTAAAATTATTAAAAATCCGTCCATTTATTCCTCCAGTTCTGTTTCCTCTATTGTATCATCTGTTGCAAGAAAGATTAATCGTTCAATCAATTGAGGGTACGACACGCCTTCACCCCGCCATAATTTTGGATACATGCTAATATTCGTAAAGCCAGGAAGCGTATTTACTTCATTCACATACAAAGTGTTATCTTCAGTCAAAAAGAAATCGACACGCGCTAAGCCTTTGCAACCTAGTATTTCGTAAACCAAACCGGCTTGCTGACGTATATGTGCTGCCATCTCATCAGACAAATCTGCTGGGATAATTGTTTGTGAACCACTATCTGCTGCATATTTAGCTGTATAACTATAAAAATCTTCACCTGGTTTAATCTCACCCACTCCACTGGTTTGGTGAAGTGGCGGATTACCAAGCACCGCAACTTCGATTTCTCGCCCAGCAATACCGCGCTCGATCAGCACCGTTTCGTCATGCTGATGCGCCAGCTCAAGCGCCTGTAGCAATTCGTCCTCGCTGTAGACTTTACTAACACCAACTGAGCTTCCTGCGCGAGCAGGTTTGACAAACATCGGGCTTCCTAGTCGCATGCTTAGATGATTAAAATCAGGAGCTGCATCGTAACGGCGATGTACGTCATAGGCGGCAATCGCAATGCTATGTGTACTCAAGATTTCTTTTGTTGCCAGTTTATCCATACAAATAGCACTGGCCGTCATATCACACCCTACGATTGGAATATGTAGAAGCTGTGCCAAACCTTGCACGCTGCCGTCTTCACCATTCTTACCGTGCAGAATCGGCAAGAGCACGTCCGGTTTAATCAGACGATTATTAGGGATGGTCATAAAACCCTTTGATCCGAGTACCGGTACCAGCTGTGATGCATTGTGCGTTGTGACTTCGTTATTATCAAACGAGTCGAGTAGCCACCATTTGCCATGCACATCAATAAACCCAAGTTGCACATCAAACTTTGTGTCATCAATTGCCGCATAGACATTGCGTGCTGAAGAGATTGAAACATCATGTTCAGATGATTCACCGCCGAACAGTAACATGACGATCGTGCGCTGCATACTGTTAGTATAGCACGCTAAACACACGCATTATTACGCGCCAGCCGGAGGAGTTTCGCTACACGATGAAATATTCGTAATGGTAAAAGAATACTTATAGTAATCCTTTGTCGCAACATATGGTGTCGGATTATTTCCACCAATCGTCGCATGATTACAGATATAGTAGTTCGCACTATAAAATGCAGATTCGCGGAAGCCCATACGACGATACATAGTAGTATTTTGTGGTCCGCTTGCTGCCATATTCCACGCGCTGAGAATATAGCTTGTGCCATCGCTTGCATACATATAGCAGCCGTTTCCACCATTTGCACCCTTAGCCGGTTGCTGACTTTGCGGAAGACTTCCTGTGAGACCTGGAACCCAATCAGCCTGACTTGATCCGGCCGGACAGTTATCATCCGAGTACACAGTCGTAAGTGCACCCGTTGAAGGATACGAGCCATTATTATCAACGGCGTATAGTTCAATTCGCTTTGCTACCGCCTGAATGTCAGTCTGGACACGAGAATCCTTACTACGCGCTTGGATACCGTTATAGGCAACAACTGTAATCGCTGCTAAGATTGCGATCACAACAATGACAATCAAAAGTTCGACAATTGTAAATCCGCGTTGCTGTGAAAGAGGTCGCATATGCTTAATTGTATAGCATATGCATTATGCTCAGCAACCCAAAGAGCGGTATACTACTACTATGGAACGAATCCCTTTAGCTGAACGAATGCGCCCAACTTCACTCGATGAGATTATTGGCCAAACGCATCTACTGGGCGATGGTGAGATCTTGCGGCAAATCGTTCGCAAAAAAGAACCGGTTAGCTTAATTCTTTGGGGGCCACCTGGCAGTGGCAAAACAACTCTTGCGCGTATTATCGCCAGTGAAGTCAATGCTGAATTTATTGAATTATCTGCTGTGACTAGTGGCAAAAAAGATGTCGAGAGAGTTGTCGAACACGCCAGACAAAATTGGAACCTGCAGATGCGCACTATTCTATTCGTCGATGAAATCCATCGTTTTAATAAAGCTCAACAGGATGCGTTTTTACCTCATGTTGAATCTGGACTTATTACATTGTTCGGTGCCACAACTGAAAACCCTAGCTTTGAAATTATTAACCCACTTCTATCTCGTAGCCGAGTACTTGTTCTAGAGCCACTTAAAAAAGATGAAATAATATCAATCCTAAAACGCGCACTCAAGGACGGCAAAGCGACGAAGAAGGTGACACCAAAAGCACTCGATTACTTAGCGGAGCTGGCTGGTGGTGATGCTCGTGTCGCCCTTGGGAACCTAGAACTAGCTCTGTCAATGGACGAAAAAGTCACTCCAGAGATTGTTAAAGTTGCTGCTCAAAAGCGCGTTCCTGGGTACGACAAAAAAGGTGAGATGCACTATAACGTCATTAGCGCTTTTATTAAAAGCATGCGCGGCAGCAATGTCGATGCCACACTTTATTACCTAGCGCGTATGATTGATGCTGGCGAAGATCCAAAATTTATTGCCCGTCGCATGCTTATTTTTGCAAGCGAGGACATTGGTCTGGCCGGTAACGGTGCCCTAGGATTAGCACTCAATGCTTTCCAGGCAGTCGAGCGAGTTGGTATGCCAGAAAGTAGTTACATTCTATTTCATGTTGCAACAGCACTCGCCAAATCTGAAAAATCACGTCAAACGACTGATGCAATGAACCACGCCCAAGCACTGGCCAAACGATATCCCGACAGTCCCGTTCCCCTTCACTTGCGTAATGCGCCGACAAAACTAATGAAAGATATTGGTTATGGCAAAGATTACAAATGGGAAGCTGATTTTAAACATGGCAAAGGCTTTTTGCCGGATGATTTAAAAAACGAAAAGATATTCTAGCTAGCTTTTGAGCGTTTAATTGCCTCGCGGTAGCGTGCAACGTAGGCTTTTGCCATCGCATCCGATGAAAACTTTTTCGCTACAGATTCACGGCAATCCTTAGGATCAATCTCGTTAATGCGTCGCATATATTCTTCGAATTCATGCTCGTCATTTGCAAGAAAGCCATTCACACCATGTTCAATAATCTCTGGCATCGCCCCACGGTTCATCGCAATAACCGGTGTACCACAAGCAAGCGCCTCAATGACTGCCATACCAAATGGCTCTTCCCAGTCAATTGGAAACAGCAATGCTTTTGCACGTGAGATAAACTTCATCTTTTTCTTGCCACTTAGATTACCTGAATAGGTAATCTTTGGATAGCGGAGCGTATAAGACAAAACCTTATCACTGTAATAACGAAATTCCTCCATGTTACGATAGTGGCTCATCGGGTTAGCGAGTTCGAGCAACAGCTTGCGGTTTGTTTCGATACCTGCAACTGTGCCTGCCATACGGAGACGGCTTCTTGTTTTAGCCGCTAATTTTACTGCGGTGTGCTGCCCTTTATCTTTTGTGAATCGTGCCAGCGTAATAAAGTAGTTTTGCTTTTCAGCAACAAACGGGAAATGATTAACATCAATTGCATTGTAGACAGTTGGTAGTATGTGCTTCTTCAGTGCCTTTGGCGCTGGGCGCATTAAGGCATCAGAGATACCTACAAGATAGGTACGACCCATGTTCTGTGCTAGCTGCTCCCAAAATGCTACATTATCAGGCATACCCTGTTTTAGCGTATTATCACCAGCAAATGGTGGTCCGTGGTTGGTGTGAATAACTGGCGGAATATCCTTGTCGGCAGTCGCCCAGGCAAATACCTGCGGACCTAAATAGCCATTATGATCATGAATCACGTCAAAGCCACCATCTTTTTTAATCTCATTCAACGCAAACTGAACATGCGCACCCATAACTGGCAAAACATCGTAGGCAGGCCGATGAATATGTTTAAATTGCTCTTCAGTATAGAGTGCATGTGTTTTAACGCCCTTGATTGTGCGTTCACTATTACCAAAAATCTCGAAATCAACATCAAGCTTTTGCAGTCCATCAACAAGACCCTCAAGTACTAGTTCGATACCACCGTATCCTTTGATCGGTAAAGCAAGCCATGGCGGCGCTATGATTGCAACTCGCAAACGTTTTTTCATATTAGCATGTACCTTCGTAGGGGTTAATGAACCCAAATTTAGTTACCATAATGGATCTATTATAGCACGACGTTGTATACTAGGTTATATGGAGGAGATACTAAACAACCCACTCCAACCACCCTCAGGCTTCAAACTCCTTCGTGGTGAACATCTATTGCAGCCTATTATTACGCATGACGTACGTGAATTCATTCATCCCCCATCAAGCCTCGAACAAATCCTTCGCCTGACCGGCGCTAGCCGTCCAGAAGATATCGGTAAGCATGGCCCAAGTGTCGCAGCGCTCGCGTTTGACATGCAAACAAATGGTGAAAAAGCCATGACACCAAAGCATCTTGATTTATATAAAACGCTCTTTGGTCGTGACAGCCTACGTGTCGCAATTGACCTTATCACCAATTTCCCTGAACTTGGTCGTGCAACCTGCCTCACACTCGCCGAGCTACAAGGTATCGAAGACGTCATCGAGCGCGAAGAGGAGCCTGGCCGTATTGTGCATGAGGTACGCAAGGAAGATGATCCGATTGCCATCGATCTTACCAAGCGGCTCGGCTGGGGCTGGCCATATTATGGTACCGTTGACGCTACCCCTGAGTTTGTCCGTACACTTACTGCCTACTGCCAACGAACCGAAGAGAACCGCGCCTTCTTGTCCCAAGAATATACCGACCGGCAAGGCAATACGCGCACTATGACTCATGCTCTTGAAATGGCCATCGCTTGGATTCAGCGAAGACTCAATAGCAACCCTGAGGGATTACTGGAGTTTAAGGCCGCTATTCCTTTGGGTATTGAAAACCAGGTCTGGAAAGATTCTTGGGATGCGTATCACCATGCTGATGGAACCATCGCTAACCACGACAAAGGCATCGCATCAATCGAAGTCCAAGTAACTACCTACGATGCACTCCTTGATGCGGCCGAATTATATGAAGAAGCCCTTGATCAGCCAGAACAAGCAGCTGCACTCCGCGGACAAGCAGAGCGCTTAAAGCAAGTAATATTTTCTACATTCTGGACGGAAGATAAGGGTGGTTACTTTGTCCTTGGTACCGACCGTGATGAAAATGGTAACCTGCGTCAAATGAAAATTCGTACATCGAATATGGGACATGCGCTCAATTCACGATTATTGATGGGTGACGACCCTGAGGTTGTACATATGCGCGAAGCCTTAATGCGCCAATTGCTTTCCCCAGAGATGCTTAATATTAGTGGCATCCGTACCCTGGCGAGCGACGAATACCGATTTCGTCCTGGTTCATATCACAATGGCAGTGTCTGGCTATGGGATTCTCATCATATTGCAAAAGGCATGCGACGTCACGGCTACCATGAGCAGGCTGACGACTTAGATTGGCGAGCACTTAATGCGGTCAATACGACACATATCTTCCCTGAATATGCACGCGGAGATGATAGTAATCGACCAAGTATAAATCAGCAGACCATTATCGTGTGGGACGAAATAAATCAGCGTGAAAACAAAGTAGAACAACCACCTCAAGAGGTACAGGCGTGGACGGTAGCCGTTATCTTGGCGATTAAGCGCCGTCTAGAACGACGCGGTATCGATCTACGAACCTATCGTACCGACGATATGCAAAAAGCCGCTTAAGACCGTTCCGACTCGTCAAGCAGTGCGGCTAGTACACCGTTCGTCCAGCCGAATCCGTCTTGTAGTGGATATTCCCCGCCGCCGCCGACGCCACTCTCACCTACGACATCGTATTTTTCAATCAACTTACCTTTTGCCTTAAAGACTTTAGTATTTGTCATAATCCAACGCTCTTTAATCGTATTAGCAAGGTCGTGATAGCCATAATTACGAAGGCCCTCAATTGCTACCCATTGCAGCGGAGCCCACCCATTCGGTGCATCCCATTGCTGGCCGGTGTTTTCGAGTGTCGTCACGAGCCCGCCAGGTTGCAGGAAATCTTTTTCGATGCGTTTTGCGACAGCCTCGGCTTGTTGCGAGGTGGCAATTTTTGCATACAGTGGAAATACTCCAGCAAGTGTAATGTGTTTGGTTGTAGTGTGCTTCTTAAAGTTGTAATCGAAAAAGAACTGCTCTGACTCGTCCCAGCAATATTGCTGAATCGCCTCTTGGCGTCGTTCAGCTGCATGCAAAAATTTCTTTGCAAGGAGTGGTTGCAGCATGTAGCGATATGCTTCAGCAATGGTTATTTCTAATTGGTATAGTAGGCTATTCAGATCAACAGGAATAATATCCGTTGTATGGATTGTTTTAATGTCGGATGGATCATCAAACCAACGTGAACTAAAATCCCAGCCGGATTCAGCACCAGCGCGAAGATGCAGATACAATGCATTTAAGGCAACACCGTTTTTACCATGTGCCGTCTCGACGTCTTCCTTGTATGATTCAGGACGCGGTGTATTTTTGTTATCGTAATAACGATTCATAATAATACCATTCGACATTTGAACCACTCGCGCGAGCGCCTGTTGATCAGGATTCTCACGTGTCGAGCGGCGACCCTTCATCCAGAAACGATACTCCATTAATAAGTACGGCAAGTATTCGATGAGCACGCGACGACGTCCCTTGTGACGTGCAAGTAATTTCACCATGTGGGAAAAGAATGGCGGCTGTGAACGGCTAAGGAAATACGTGCGGTTCGCGGTAGGAATAAAACCAAATTTACGAATCATGTATGCGTAGTTTTTAATCATGCCTTCGATCGTATCCCAGCGATGATCCGCCGCAAGACCTAACATGATGAAATAGCTGTCCCAGTAGAACTGTTCACTAAAGCGACCACCAGGTACGACATAGGCATACGGCAAGGCTACAAGTGAACCACGGTCGCGACGATTCTTGCGTTCAAGTACATGCCATAGTTCATTAATATGCTGTCGCGGTGACATCGTAGGATCAGTGTGATAATTAGAATCGTACGCACTGTATTTGTAAAAATGTCGAGCGACAAAATCACGTAGATCAAAATCAGGATCGTTTTTGAGTAACAAATATTCTTGCTGAATTTGCTTCATACGACGACGTGGAATCAAATCAACAAATGTCTTGCCGTCTTCGTAGACACGCTTGTCTTGCACTTCACCAAACAACATCCCTAACGCTTCGTCGGGGCTTTTACCGGTACGAGCTAATTGGCCCGTCGTTAGCACGACAGATGACTTGACTTTATCTGCACTAGTTTCAAGAGTTTTTTTGATCATATCTATGTACAAGTATAAGCGCTATTGAACACCGATACAATTGTGTTTTTGTAAAAAAATAGACGCCGATGATGGCGTCTATTTTATGATTAATTTTTCGCGTTGCGTTTGCGCTGATTTGGATCAAGGAAACGTTTGCGAAGGCGAAGTGACTTAGGCGTTACTTCAAGTAGTTCATCGTCTTCGATGAAGTCGATCGACTGTTCAAGACTTAGATCCGTAAACGGTGTCAACTGAATCGTACCATCACTTGATGATGTACGCATGTTTGTTAGCTGCTTGCCACGGCAAACATTAACATCAAGATCACCTTGTCGGTTGTAAACGCCAACGATCATACCTTGATAGACAACCGTGCCAGGACCAACAAATAGTTCACCGCGTGCAGCTGCTGCATCAAGAGCGTAGGCTGTCGTTGAACCAGCTTCGGTCGCAACAAGTGCACCGTTACGAAGCTGCTGAAGCTTAGCACCAAGTGGCTGGTAGCCGTATGGCAAGCTGTTCATGATAATCGTACCCTTAGTCGCTGTAAGCAGTAGGTTACGAAGACCAATCATTGCACGTGTTGGCAAGATGTAGGTTGTACGAGTTGTACCGGCACTAGTTTGCTCCTGCTTTAGGAGTGTTGCACGGCGGGCACCTAGTTCCTGGCTAACGGCGCCAAGGAATTCTGCACCAACTTCGATCAACAACTCTTCGACAGGCTCTTTGGTGATACCGTCTTCTTCAATTGTGACTGCCTGCGGGCGCCCAACTTCAAATTCGAAGTCCTCACGTCGTAGTGTTTCGATCAAAACAGAAAGGTGAAGTTCTCCACGACCCGAAACGATAAATCCAATACCTTCTTCAGCCAGGCGAAGTGATACGTTGGTTTCAAGTTCTTGGCGAAGACGATCACCAATTTGGCGACTTGTGTTGTACTTTGCCTCTTTACCCTTCATAGGACTAGTGTTTGGGCCAAGGTACATACTTAGGGTTGGAGCTTCAACGTCGATCACCGGCAATGCTTCTGGATTGTCTTTGTCCGCAATTGTTTCACCAATATGAGCATCAGCAATACCAGTTAAGGCAACAATGTCACCAGCACCGGCTTCGCTAATTTCTTCACGGTTCAAACCACGATAACCAAACATCTTATCAACTTTAGCGTTAACAAGTGTGCCGTCGCGCTTGATAAGAACAACCTGGCTGGCTTTTTTAATGTCACCACGGGTAATACGGCCAATAGCATACTTACCAAGGAAGCTGTCGTACTGCAATGAAGTAACGAGTAGCTGGAATGGCTTGTCGGTCTCAACAGTTGGTGCAGGAATATCGTTGATAATAGCATCAAAAATAGGTGTGAGGTCAGTGTGTTCTGATGGATTATCAGGCAGTTCAGTCCACGCCTTACCTTCACGACCAATTGCGTAATAAACAGGGTAATGAAGCTGGCTATCGTCGATGGCTAGTTCTAGGAAAAGATCTGAAACTTCGTCGATTACTTCGTCGATGCGGCGTGATGGCTTATCAATCTTGTTAATAATCACGACAGGCTTCAAGCCCAGCTCTAGGGCTTTCGAAAGCACAAATTTAGTTTGTGGCATTGGACCTTCTTGGGCATCTACAACTAGTAGAACACCGTCAGCCATGTTGAGCGTACGTTCAACTTCACCAGAGAAATCGGCGTGACCTGGAGTGTCAATAATGTTAATTTTATAGTCACCGTGATAAATAGATGTCTGCTTTGCAGTAATCGTGATGCCACGTTCATGCTCTTGATCACCACTGTCCATGATCAAATCTTGGCTCATTTCAGCTTGGTTATCACGAAAAGTGTTTGACTGTTTTAATAGTCCATCAACCATCGTCGTCTTTCCGTGGTCGACGTGCGCAATGATGGCAATATTGCGAATAAATTTAGGGTCTTTCATAAAAATACGCCCATTTACGATGGGCTCCTCTGCGTTAACTTTAGCAGATTATCTCTCTTTTTACAAGGGTTAACATTCGTAAGGCGGTAATGCCATGTACTCAGTATTCGCAGGCGTGCCATTACCATTAAACGTATAAATGCGATCGGTTGCACATGGGCCAGTTTCGTCTTGGTTTTCGTCAATGATATATGGGTTTCCACGCGCATCCCCTGCTTTTAATGATTCTAAGTTTACCCCTGCAGCTGCTGAGATTTTATTAATATTGTCATAATAACGAGTCCAGCACACATGTGTTTTCGGCAGATTTTTAGGCTCATCCATTGTCGTATTATAGGTCGCAGAGGTGCATGATCCAGACGACCAAGTACTGTTCGTAATGTATCTCAATGACAGATTAGTATTAATACGCGCCATTCTCATCGCTTTAGCGTAATTTGATATATCTCCATCACGTTTTGAGTTGATCGCACGAGTCTGGATACCGTTATAGACGACAATCGTAATGGCCGCGAGAATTGCAATAACGACAATAACGATTAATAATTCTACAATTGTAAATCCGTGTTGTCGCTGAACCTTTTGCATACTGGTTATGATTATACTAAAAACACCCGGATATGGGTGTTTTAATAATTTTGGTGGAGCTACAGGGACTCGAACCCTGGACCTCTTCCATGCCATGGAAGCACTCTAGCCAACTGAGCTACAGCCCCTTAATACCTGATGATTGTAACAAAGACTCGCCTCTATTTCTAGGGGCGAGTCTTCTAGGCTGCTACGCGCCCACCCGGGGCGCTATGTTTGTTTTGAAACTTTTTGTTTTAACGCTCAATGGCACCCCATTGGCGTACCAGCTTATGTTTAATTATGCCCTGATTTATCAAAAAAGCAAGTATTTTAGTGCTTTTGCTAGTATTGTTATCATAAATATGATTAAATAGGGTTGTTCAGAAGCACACGCGTATTCAGGCAAAAGGCGGGCGCTTACCACTTAGGTAAACTCTCTTCTTCGCACATATCGCACAAGCGGTCGATCTGACGATAATCAGAATCAGATAAGAAGAAAAGAGTACCACATTATGGCACAACAAAATCTATTTATCGGTAGCCTTGCATATGCAACTACTGATGACACACTTAAAGCTCATTTCGAGCAAATCGGCGAAGTTGCTAGCGCACGCGTCATCACTGACCGCGACAGCGGCCGTTCAAAGGGCTTCGGCTTTGTTGAATTCGTAAACGAAGCAGACAACCAAAAAGCTGTTGATCAACTTGACGGTAAGGACCTTGACGGTCGTACTATCAGTGTTGGTCTAGCACGTCCAAAAGAAGACCGACCTCGTCGTGACTTCGGTGGCAGCAACGACCGCGGTGGCGATCGTGGCGGCAACGGCGGCGGTTCATTCCGTCAGCGTAGCTGGTAATTTATTACCACACCAACAAAAATATCCCGCTTTAACCAGCGGGATATTTTTATTTAGACTTCAATTACAGACTCTTCGGTAGCCGCGGTTTCGTGTAGCAATTGCGGGGCAAATTCTGCCTGATGTCGCAGATCCTCTCCAGTAAATCTTTGTCGGCCGGGTAATTCGACCCATCGACCCTCGTCCGGTGACTGGTCTATCGCATCTGGATAGATGATACGCCGCCACTGTAATTTTTCTCGAACATCGGTTGGATCGTTAGGATTAACACGAGAATAATGTGTAATGCTACAGTTACGAATCGTATATGTCGGATCACGGTCCAGCGCCTCCCATTGTTCGGGAAGCATTCGCTCAATACCATAACGGGCAACATTAATAAAATCACCGTGCGAGACTACGATTACGCGCTTGCCTGACTGTTCGCGGTGCAGCGTACCCTGAAAATCACGGAAACGTCCATACACATCAGGCATACTCTCACCACCATCAAAACGCACATACCATGGTGTTGATCGGTGTAATTTATTAGTAAGCGGAAATTGCTTACGTTGTTCAGCACGAGCAACCGTCCCATAAACACCCCAGCTGCGTTCAACAACTCGATCATCAACTGTCCACTCTCCACACTCATCACCACCTAAATAGGCAGCCGTTTCACGCGTACGTAAGAATGGTGACAAGAACCGTCCATCGAATGACTCAACGCCACCCAACTCTTGATCAACAAAAGCTTTAGCAAGCTTCGCCTGCTCAATGCCGAGTGATGACAGTCGCTGCTGCCAGTCGGGTCGATCATTCACGGCAGCAATAACATCTAATGATGGCTGTGGCTCATGACCTTTTTGAACAATATTTGCTTCGGATTGGCCATGACGGACAAACACGAGATCATTAGGCATTGGCATAACGGCTAGTCTCCTCTATTACTATCCCTAGTATAACGGAATATCATAGTTAGAGAAGTGGCGAGCGCAACCAATCCTGATGGAGGTTGAATAGGTCGTTTAACATTCCGTATCCATTCAACAGCCACAAGGTTGCGACAACAACAAGCGTCGTCAGAAATATAAATATTGCTTTAACTGGCAGCGACTGCTGTTTCAACCATGCCACCCATGCATCATATTTGCCACGTGCACGCTCTAGAAGACGCTGTGCCCATTCATACTCAGTCGCAAGAAGTGCCAAACCAGCAAACACGATTAACCATCCAGGACCTGGATATGGAATAGCCACGATACCGATAAGGACGATAACTGCCCCTAGTATGCCGACCCCTGCACGTTTTGCGCGTTGCTTCATTTTATTCATACTCTCATTGTACTCCTAGCGGTTACCGATGAACCATTTCGCGGTTACACTTTTGTAAAACGCGGTATCACTTTTCCTTCTATCTCAACACTCTCGATGAACATATCGTATGGACGGACCCAGTAGACTACATCACTTTCATAAAGTGGCTTATAGATAACGACATCTACTTCCGTTTCAGTATCTTTGCCAATACCAATGACTTCGTAGCGTTTGCCTTTGTAGTGTTCATATACACCGGGTTGTAATTGTGTCGTTTTAGAATCCTTCATTATTCAATACCTACTACCCTAATCTTCCGTAACCCACGGACACACAGTTGTGATTGTTGTTTCATCAACTGGCTGCTTACCCCACACTAACGCGTGTGTCGCCCAGTATTTTTTCTCTTCAATATCCTGTCCAGGTAGTGAGTGGGGCTTCGGAAATGACGGCACTAAATGCCCAATCCATGTACTGATGAGCTCATAGCCATCTGGGATTTGCTTGAGAATAATCGTAACCGACGAGCATTGATGACGCGATTTATTTTTCACGAACTTGGCATGCCGGTCACGTCGAAGCCGCACTGCATACACTATTTCATCACCATCCTGAACAGTCTGTAAATCACATTCTCCAATTACATGATCGAAAACATGTTCAAATTTAATATCGGTATCACGTAATTCAACTGTCGGTATAATCTCGCTTACTAAATCGAGTAGCCTGCTGTCATCTGCAAAATGTGTCGATGCATGCCCTTTTTCTAGGTCTGCATATACTTTTACGCTATTTTTACTTGTACCAACTTCAATCATTGAGCAACGTACCTAGTTCAGCTTCGCTAATAATCTTTGTGCCATAGCTCTCTGCTTTCTTGAGTTTACTCGCGCCGACCTTTCCACCTGCAACCAAGTAGGTCGTATCTTTGGCAACGCTTGTCTGAAATACTCCACCGTGAGCGCGAATTCTATCAGCTGCTTCGTCACGACTCATTGTTTCGAGCGTACCTGTTACGACAAAATTCGTGCCTACAAGTTTACCTGTCTTTTTTTCATAATAGGGTTCAACACCAAGCTGTTTAAATTTAGCAAGAAGCGCTAAATTATCTTCGTCTGCAAACCAAGCCGCAATTGATTCAGCAACAACTTTGCCGATACCATCAACTGCTTCTAACCGGTCAATCGTTGCGTGGCTTAATGCGCCGATTGACTCGAATTTATTCGCTAGATCAATCGCCGTTTGCGCACCAACATGACGAATACCAAGTCCCAGAATAAACTTCTCAAGTGGAGGCTGTTTCTTATCGGCAATAGCTGAAATTAGTTTTTGGGCTGAGATCTCGGCAAAGCGGTCAAGTGACAATAGTTGCTCTTTTGTGAGCGTATAAATATCCGCAAGGTCCTTAACCAGACCAGCATCAACCAGCGCAACAACATTTTTTTCACCTAACGTATCGATATCAAGTGCCGCTTTTGAAGCATAGTATTCTACGGATCGTTTTAACATCAAATCACCGCTCGCACCCTTAACGCGGTAAACGACATCGGTACCCGTTCGTTCAAATTCTAACTCAGGATATTGCTGTCTCAACGCTTCCTGGTAGTTGAACACTTTTGCATCTTTTGGTCGTAATTCGGTTACGACACTCTGGACCTGCGGGATAATGTCACCTGCCTTAAAAATAATCACCGTATCACCAATCCGAATATCAAGACGGGCTATTTCATCTGCATTATGCAGACTTGCATGCTGCACAGTCGTGCCCGCCACAGTAACAGGGTCAAAGACAGCCACAGGTGTAGCCGCACCAGTACGGCCAATACTAATGACGATATCTTTAACTATTGTCGTTGCCTGTTCAGCTGCATATTTATAGGCAACAGCACCACGTGGTTGTTTACCGACAACACCAAGTTCCGCAAAGCGCGCTCGGTCATTCACCTTGACGACCAGTCCATCTGTATTAAATGGCAAATCATTTCGCTTTTTGTCCCACGTATCAACAAACTTCATTACATCACTCAGTGACGTAAATACACTAGCCTGCATATTGCGATTAAGCCCAAGTGCAGTGATTGTCTCATACGCCTCCATGTTTGTGGCAATATCCGTAGGATTGTCACGTAGAAGATCATAGGCCCTAAAATGCAACGGACGAGCTGCTACTAGCTTTGGATCCAACTGACGAATCGTACCGGCCGCTAAATTGCGCGGGTTAGCAAATTCTGGCTCACCCGCTGCGCGCCGTTTAGCATTCAGAGCGTTGAAATCATCTTTCAACATAACAATTTCACCGCGTATTTCAGTTCGCCCAACCAAGAATTTCTCATAGCCTTTTTCATCACGTAGTCTTAGAGGCACATTCTTAATGGTACGCACATTAGCCGTTACGTCTTCGCCAACAAAACTATCGCCACGCGTTACAGCTTGGGCCAAAACACCATCTTGATAAATCAACGCGCAAGCGAGACCATCCATTTTAATATCTGCAAAAAACTCGTGCTGTCGGCCAGGTAATAATTTATCCATACGCTCAACCCATGCTTCAACTTCATGACGATCAAATACATCATTCAGACTCAACATACGACTGCCATGCTGGACTTTTTTAAATCCACCCAGTAACTCATTACCAACACGCTGGGTTGGGCTATCTGGTGTAATTAGTTCTGGGTGTTCAGCTTCAATTCTTTTTAGCTCACCGAACAAGCTGTCGTAAATCGCATCATCAACAGATGGCATATCGAGCACATGATATTCATAACTATAGCGCGCCAAGAGCTCACGCAGCTCACGTGCTCGTTGATCAAGCTGGGAGGGCATCATCGGCAACAATCCTTCGATACAATAGATAAATATATGCAGCCACCCAAACAAGTGTTATCGCGCCTAATACGAGGAGCAATATTGGGATCGTAGGAATTCCACTAAAGTATGGAACGATACTCTTAACCCATCCGTCTATTATGATAGTTGGAATTCCGACCGCGGCCCAAACGGCCACAACCATCGCCAGCATCCATAGCATGCGTAGCAAGATACGTACACGCCGACCTATCACTAGGTCACCAGCTGTACGTAACGCCTGTAGAGGATACATACCAGGTAGAGTCACTATTACTAAAGCAATCATCGTTGACGTCAGCCAGTATGCTGACAAAATCATAAGTACGGCCGCTCCTCCCCAAAATAGCATTGCCTCGACGCCACCTTCCAACAGACCAGACCCAGCTGCCGCAGAGTACCCATAGAGTACTAGAGCAATTGGGAGAAGTTGTAATACGGCCACAAAACCAACAAAAATTGTCGGTACAATTGGTGCGCCTGCATTGTAGAGCCCATCACGCATTTTTGGCTTGGCGCCAGCTGCAAGTGCACGAAGCAGCCAAACAGTTGTTAACCACAATAATAAGCCGCCAAAAATCATATATGTCTGAGCCTGAGAATCTGCCGGCGCCTGATTATACGAACCTGTCACCCCGCCGAGCAATAACAAACCTGACTTCCCAATCTCTCCCCAAAAACCTTTAAAGATTTCCGTAGTTGTTTCATTCACTGTTGTACGGAGTTCTGAATATAGCGATTCCGAGGCAAGGTTCACGACACTAACCGTCAATATCGCATATACAGCCAGGACGGATAGAAAAATCTTCTTATTATCCCATAGCGTCTTATTTACATGATGGGTAAATGCCCAATAACCTGGTAACTGTAATGACCGGACATAGTCTCGACGATATGTACGCTTGAAACTGCGATGTGGACGACGCTGTAGTAAATCATTCCAGCGCGCACTGGCTACAGCAATTGGGCGAAACGAAAGAACTTTCTGGACGATTCGTGAGTGATTTTTTACTGGAGCTGCAGACTTTTTAGTCATAGGTTTTGCGGTAGTCTTAGATCGGGATGCGGATGTTTTCTTAGCTTTAGGCATAATGAGATTTCTTATTTAAAATTTGTGTGCATTATTTCGTAATCTGGCGATACGATCTTCTAGCGGCGGATGGGTACTAAAAAGATTATTAAAAAAGCCAGACTTCAAAGGATTACTGAAAAATAGATGGGCCGAGGCTGCATTCTGATGCTGCATAGGTCGACCGTACTGCGCTAACTTTTCCAAAGCGCTCGCCAAACCCTCACTATCCCGTGTAGTCATCGCTCCTGTTGCATCAGCCAAATATTCACGTTGACGGCTAATCGCCATCTGAATAATAGCTGCGAGGATTGGAGCTAAAATAATCAGGATGATACCAACAATTAATACGATGGGACTGGTGTTACTTTCACGACGATCGCTGTAAAAGAACATGTTAAGTGCAAGATCAGATAAAATGCCAATCGCACTTACAAGGCCAAATGCAATCATACTGACACGAATGTCGTAATTCTTAACGTGTCCCAGCTCGTGTGCAATAACCGCCTCGAGCTCACGATCATTCATGACATCCATAATGCCTGTCGTCGCTGCGACAATCGCATGGTTAGGATCACGACCAGTTGCCATAGCGTTTGGCGCCGGATCATCAATAATATACACCTTTGGCGTTGGCATGCCGTTGGTAATAGCTAGATTCTCAACAATGCGATACAGCCGTGGATTATCGGCTTTTTCAATTTCATGTGCACCATTAAGCGATAACGCCAACTTGCTAGCAACAAAATATTGAATCAAAGCGTAGACAGCTGTTATACCAATCACCCACAGTGTAATGGATTGATTGCCGCCACCGTAGATATAACTAACAGCCCACCCAATTGCACCAACAATGCCAACAAACACGGCCATAATAAGGACCGTGTTGCGTTTGTTGGCAGCAATAGCGTTATACATAAATTTGCTAAATCCTTAGACTAGAACTTAACTTCGACAGGTTTTTCAACTTCGACCATGTTCTCTACTTCAAAGAATTCACGTTCTTTAAAGCCAAGCATGCCGGCGAAGATATTGTTTGGGAAGATCTGGATCTTCGTGTTTAAGTCACGCACACCACCATTATAAAAACGGCGTGCAGCTTGAATTTTATCTTCTGTGTCTACAAGCTCTTGCTGCAATTCAGCAAAGTTCTGACTTGCTTTCAGGTCTGGGTATGCTTCTGCGACAGCAAACAGACTTTTAAGTGCGCCCTCGAGCATATTTTCAGCCTCAGCCGTTTGCTTAACACCCTGTGCATTCAATGCGTTTGCTCGTGCTTCGGTTACTGCCTGAAAAACACCTGCCTCGTGTGAAGCATAGCCCTGCACGGTGTTAACAAGGTTTGGAATCAAGTCAAAACGACGCTTTA
>CAMLED010000010.1 GCA_946479115.1 uncultured Candidatus Saccharibacteria bacterium
ACTTTAGGCTATAATGGATCACATGACAGCATTATCTCGTGATGACGTGCAACATCTAGCACAATTAAGCAGCTTGCAGCTAACAGATGAAGAACTAACTAGCCTACAGACCGATATCGGTAATATTTTGGGGTATATAGAGCAATTAGGCGAGCTAGACACGACTGGTGTCGAGCCTACCTACCAGGTAACGGGTCTGGAAAATGTTTGGCGCGACGACAGCGTTATCGCTAGTAATGTCACACGAGAAACGATGCTTGCTTTGTCGACAGAATCCGCTAACCACCAAGTGAAAGTTCCAAAGGTATTATAATGAGCCATATCCAGACTATTGTAGATCGTATTAAAAGTGGTGAATCGACTGCCCGTCAAGAAGTCGAAGCGGCGATTGCACGAGCGAAGAGTTCAGACGAGTATCATGCGCTGCTGAGCGTAACCGAAGAACGTGCCCTGCAGCGAGCTGATGAAATTGATGCAAAAATCAAAAATGGTGAAGAGACTGGTCGCCTAGCTGGTGTGCCGTTTATTGCCAAAGATAATTTCCTCGCATTTGGTGCGCCAACAACTGCAGCCAGTAAAATGCTTGAAAAATTCGATGCACCACTACAGGCTACCGCAGTTGAGAAACTTGAACAGCAAGGTGCTATTTGCATCGGCAAGGCTAACCTTGACGCATTTGCACATGGCGGTAGTACGGAAAACTCTGCGTTTGGCCCAACCAAGAATGCTTTTGATCAAACCAAGGTTGCTGGTGGCAGTAGCGGTGGGTCGGCCGTTGTAACTGCGCTTGACGTGGTGCCGTTTGCACTCGGTACAGATACTGGTGGTTCGATACGTCAGCCAGCTAGCTTTAATGGTGTCGTTGGCGTGAAGCCAACGTATGGTACTGTTAGTCGCTATGGTGTTGTGGCTATGGCAAGTAGTACTGATACAATCGGTTGTTTTACGAAGGATGTAGCAGATGCTGAACTTGTCATGGATATTATGAGTGGTTGTGATACTAATGACATGACGACACTGCCTGATTTCTTTACGCCATTAGATGTGGTGAAGTCTAATCAAAAAATCGGCGTCATTAAAGAATCAATGTCTGATGATGTTGATGATGAGGTACGTGCTCGTACTAATGAATACATTGAAAAATTAAAAGCCGCAGGCCATACTGTCGAAGAAGTAAGTTTGCCGATGCTGCAGTATGCACTAGCTATGTATTACATTATTGTTCCAGCAGAAGTAAGCAGTAACCTTGCGCGATACGACGGTATTCGTTACGGTCACCGCGCCGAAGGTGTAAAGACTCTGGCTGAACTCTATGGTCGTACACGTGACGAAGGTTTTGTGACAGAAAACAAGCGCCGTATTATGATTGGTAGCTACGTACTTTCGAGCGGCTTCTTTGATGCATATTATCAGCAGGCGCAAAAGGCTCGCACGTTACTGATTAATTCATACGAAGAGCTATTTAAATCGTACGACGCGTTAATTACTCCTGTGGCGCCGACACCAGCCTTTGGTTTAGGTGAGAATACTTCTGATCCAGTCAAAATGTATCTAGCTGATATTATGACCGTTCCGCCTAGTCTTGCTGGACTACCTGCTATGAGTATTCCGGCAGGTGCTAGTAATGCGGGTCTACCAATTGGTGTTCAGCTGATCGGACAACGCCGTTCTGACGCTCAGCTGCTTGCTTTAGCTAAATCGGTGGAGAGTAAATAACATGCAGGATAATACACTAGTTGGATTTCTAGTTGGTATTCTCATTATTGCGGCTCTTCTTGCTGTGGTGATTGGTCTTACGAAAAAAGGTACAACGCAACTTGATGTTAATAAATACCGCATGAAATGGATGGCGATTGAGCAACAGCTAAATCGTGATGATGTGTCGCGCTGCGCAATGGCGGTATTAAACGCTGATAAATTATTAGACCAGGCGCTACGTGAGCGCGGCTTTAAGGGTCAAACGATGGGCGAGCGTATGAAAACTGCAAAAACTACTTGGTCAAATGCCAATGCAGTATGGGGTGCGCATAAACTGCGTAATCAGATTGCACACGAGACAGATGCTCATGTCACATATGACGACGCGCGACGAGCGCTTAGTGGATTCAAGCAAGCACTCAAAGATGTAGGAGCAATCTAATGATAACTGATGAAATTTTGAATAAATACGATATAACCGTTGGCATCGAATGCCACGTACAGTTGGCGACCGCTACAAAACTTTTTAGCGGAGCTGATAACGATGCGCGTGAGAAATCACCAAATAGTGTTGTCAGTCCAATCGATTTTGGGTTACCCGGTATGTTGCCAATTTTGAACCGTGAAGCGGTTAACTTGGCTATTAAAGCGGGTAAAGCGCTAAATGCGCCAATTGCCAATGTTAGTCGTTTTGATCGAAAACACTATTTTTACCCTGATCTTCCAAAGGGCTATCAGACGACACAGATGTATCATCCTATTATCGAGGCTGGATATATCGATGCACCACTAGAGGATGGAAGTAGCGTACGGGTACGTATCCATCATGCTCATATGGAAGAAGACGCCGGTAAACTTACACACTATAGCGATTATAGTCTCGTTGATCTCAACCGCGCTGGTACGCCACTGATCGAAATTGTATCCGAGCCAGATATTCATTCTGCTGCCGAGGCTAAGGCCTATGCTGCAGAACTTCATCGTTTAATGACGTATGCTGGTGTCACTCGTGGTGACCTGTATCACGGTAACATGCGTTTTGATGTTAACGTTTCGGTTGCTCCAAAGGGTGCGACGGAATTAGGCAAGCGTGCCGAGGTGAAAAATCTTAATTCATTCCGTAGTGTCGAAAAGGCAACTGAATATGAATTCCGTCGTCAGGTTGCATTGCTAGAAAAAGGTGAGACTGTCGTGCAGGAAACTCGTGGCTGGGATGATGCCAAGCAGACAACCAGCTCGCAGCGTTCAAAAGAGGATGCACAGGATTATCGCTATATGCCAGATGCCGATATTCCACCAATTATCTTGAGTGATGAAGAAATTGCTGAGATTCAGGCAACCGTACCAATGTTGCCATCTGAATATCGAAAAGAGTTCAAGAAACTTGACGTTGATAGTTCGGTGGTTGGTGTATTGCTTGCTAATCAGGACACCGCTCAATTGATGATCGATGTTATGAAGAGTGAACGGTCAACTATTGCGCGTTCGAAGATTGTCGCAAATCTTCTGTCAAGCATTAGGCCGCATGATTATGAAACTGGTAAAGATACTGTATCTGATCCAGAGAACAAAGCTATGAACATCCTGATTATGGAACATGCCCAGTGGCATGGTGCCGGTAAAATGAGCGAAGATCTTGTTGAGCTTGCGGCTATGTTTGAAAGTAAAGAGATATCTTCGAATTCAGCATCGTCTATATTCTTGGATATTATGGAGGGTGATACAAACCCACGTCATATTGCTGAGGCGAATGATTTGTTGCAAGTCAGTGATGAAGGTGCGATTGTCGCGATTGTTGAAGAGGTGCTTGCTGATCCAACGAGCGCTAAAGCCATTGAAGACATTAAAAATGGTAACGACAAAGTAATCGGCTTTTTAGTTGGCCAAGTGATGAAAAAATCTCAAGGTAAAGCTAATCCAGCCCTTGCTCAAAAGCTTATCCGCGAACGTATTTAATTCAATTCTTTATCAGGCAAGTTGCCAGTTATCTGAGAATCAGGTTATAATAAAAGTACGGAACCATTAAGTAAAGGAGGACAAGTACATGGATTGGGCGCAAATCCTCGTCATCATACTAGCGGTATTCTTAGCGATATTCTTACTTTTAGCGATTGTTTTAACAATTTTGCTTATCAAGGTCACTCGCCAAATAAAATCAGTGACTGGCTCGGCCATGAAAACTGCCGCTGGCGTCGAAAAGATGGTGGCTAATATTACGACGATTACTTCACCAATGATGCTTTATCGCACCGTGATGAAGTATGTTAAGAAGAATAAGAAATAATTCAAGGAGGTCTATTATGTCAAAAGGTAAATTCGTACTCGGAGCTCTTGTAGGTGCAGCAGCAGGTGTTGTTGCAGGTATGTTAACTGCACCAAAATCTGGTAAAGAAACACGTGCTGACATTAAGGCCAAGGCCGCAGAACTTAAGGGTGAAGCAGCTCGTCGTGCCGGTGAAGTTAAAGATGCATCAACTGATGTTGTTAACGATGTAAAGGGCAAAGCTGTTGACTATAAAGAACGCGGTGAGCGTGCTATTGAAGGTGCAGTCGAAGGCGCTAAAAAAGGTTTCAATTCAAAAAAATAACAAGATCAAGGTTGAATACACGTTATGAAGCAACAGGCTAAAAAAGTAGCTGAGAATGTCAAAGAATCTCATGAGCGTGCAGCGCGACGAAGTGTAATTGAGGATCTATTTTACGATTTTAATCGAAGTCGTTCGCAAGTCTACCGTATGAATTTTATACGCGGACTTTTCTTTGGCCTCGGGAGCGTCATCGGTGGTACGATCGTCGTCGCTATCTTGATTTGGCTCTTAAGTGCCGTCGGTGGTGTCTTTCCGCCACTCCACGATTTCTTTAATGGTGTTACCAATACAATCGAATCTCAGACTCGCTAATTTTACTACAGACAAACGGGCTATAACTTCGCTATACTGAATGTAGTATGGGGGTACAAACCAAAGACACTGCCGCAGCGACCGGCCAATTAACCAGTGCAGACTATGTGCACTTGCATAACCATACCCATCACAGTTTGCTGGATGGTCTAACTAAGATTCCAGATTTGGTTCAAACGGTCAAAGACCTTGGTATGGAAGCGACCGCAATTACTGATCACGGCACCATGAGTGGGACTATTGAGTTTTACAAGGCGGCACATGCTGGAGGTGTTAAGCCAATTCTTGGTATGGAAGCGTATGTCGCAGCACGCTCGCGACATGATCGTGATCCGCAAAAAGACAAGGCTCGCTATCACTTAATTATTCTTGCTATGAATGATCAGGGCTACCGAAACCTGATGAAATTATCGACACTCGCTAACCTCGAAGGCATGTATTACAAGCCGCGCATTGACCATGAGCTACTTGAACAATACAACGAAGGCCTCATTATTCTATCAGCCTGTGCAAGTGGTGAAGTCGGCGAAAACCTGCGTTATGACAATTATGAAGCAGCAAAAGAAGTCGCCAGTTGGTATAAATCTGTTTTTGGCGATCGTTATTATTTCGAGCTACAGGATCACGGCCATCCAGATTCGCCAGCCCCATGGGATGTGCAGGTTAAGATTAACGGCTATCTTGAGAAACTATCCGAAGAACTAGATATTCCATGTGTCGTAACAAGTGACGGACATTATCTGACGCATGACGATCAGGACACGCATGAGATTTTGCTGTGCGTCGGGACGGGTGCATACCTCAGTGATGAAAAGCGTATGAGTTTGATTGATTTTGAACTTCACGTGACAGATCCGAAAGATATTATTAGCCGCTGGGAAAAGACAAATCCCGAAGCGGTCCGCAATACGAAACGAATCGCAGATCGCTGTCATGTAGAGATTGAGCTGGGAAAGATCCTGATCCCAGAATTTCCTGTACCAGAAGGTATGACCGAAAAATCATATCTTGATCATTTGGTATATCAAGGTATGGCGTTTCGTTATTTGGGCATTCCATGGGACGATTCTAGCGACATGGGCAATGAGGTGATTCGTGCAAAGCTAGCGCCTGAGCAAGTTGAACGTCTTGATATGGAATTTGGCGTGCTTGATCGTATGGGGTACAACGGTTATTTCTTGATCGTGCAGGACTTTATTAACTGGGGTAAATCGCAGGGTATTATCTTTGGTCCGGGTCGTGGGTCGGCTGCCGGATCAATCATTGCCTATGCGCTGCGTATCACCGATCTTGACCCGCTGAAGTATGATTTGCTGTTCGAGCGTTTCCTTAATCCAGATCGTATATCGATGCCCGATATCGACATCGATATTCAGGATACACGTCGTGGTGAGGTGATTGAATATTGTGCTGAAAAATACGGCCGTGATCGTGTGACGAATATTGGAACGTTCGGCAAGATGGCCGCCCGTGCGGCCGTGCGTGATGTGGCTCGTGTTTTGCAGGTACCCTACGCAGAAAGTGATCGCCTGGCTAAACTTATTCCTCCGCCAGCGCAGGGGCGTCATATTCCACTGGTTGTCAGTGTTAAGGAAGATGCCGATCTAAAGAAAGAATATGAAACCAATCCAACTGCAAAGCAAGTGCTTGATTATGCAATGCGCCTTGAAGGTACAATGCGTTCACACGGCGTCCACGCGGCTGGTGTTGTGATTGCTCCGGAAGCTGTAGTGAATTACGTGCCGCTCGAAATGGCACAAAAGGGTGTTGTTGCGACACAGTTCCCGATGGGCCCAGTTGAAGAACTGGGGCTGCTAAAGATGGACTTCTTGGGACTGTCTAACCTTACTATTATTAATAATGCGCTTCGTATTATTAAAAAAGTGTATAAGGATGAAATTGATCTTGCGGAGATTCCATTGGACGATTTGAAAACATACGAACTATTTCAGCGTGGTGATACGACTGGCGTTTTCCAACTAGAATCTGCGGGTATGAAGCGATATTTGCGTGAGCTAAAGCCAACGGCATTTGAAGACATTATCGCGATGGTGGCACTATATCGCCCTGGCCCTATGCAGTTTATCGATAGCTTTATTAAGCGAAAACACGGCGAGGAAGAAATTACGTATTTAGATATGGGAATGGAAAACTCGCTTAAAAATACCTACGGTATTTTGGTCTATCAAGAGCAGTTTATGCAGATTTCTAAGGAATGGTGCGGCTTTACCGGTGGCCAAGCGGACACCCTACGTAAGGCAGTGGGCAAAAAGAATATCGATTTGATGCGCAAGGTAAAAGTCGACTTCGTTGAGGGCGCCATGAAAACAAGTGGTGCTAAAAAAGAAGTGGCCGAGAAATTCTGGGACCAGCTCGAAGAGTTTGCGAATTACTGTTTCAACAAGTCACACGCGGCGTGTTACGGCCTCGTTTCCTACTGGACGGCGTACTTAAAAGCGCATTATCCCGATGCGTTTATGGCGGCACTTATGACGAGTGATCAGGATGACATTGATCGTTTAGCTATTGAAATTACCGAATGCCGACACATGGGTATTAATGTGCTTTCGCCAGATGTAAATGAGTCATACGTTGAGTTTGCGATCGTACCAGGAGAAAGTGAAATTCGTTTTGGTATGGCAGCCATCAAAGGTGTTGGTGTAGGTGCAGTTGAAGAAATTCTACGCGCTCGTGAAGATGGTAAGTTTAAGAGTGTCGAAGATTTTGCTAAACGTGTATCAACGAGTAAGTTTAACAAAAAAGCCTGGGACTCATTGATTAAATCAGGTGCATTTGACGCTATGGGCGATCGTTCGGATCTACTGTACAACCTTGAAACTGTGCAGGCCTTTGCGAGTAAAGTCCAAAAAGAAGCACTGAGTGGCCAGACAGATTTATTTGGTAGCTTGACTGGTGCTGCGAGCATTCAGCCGACGATTACAATGCAGACGGCACCTGCAAAACATACCGATAAGGAACGGCTAACATGGGAGCGTGAACTGCTAGGTCTATACATTAGTGCGCACCCACTCGATAACTATGATGCCTATTTCGAAGAGCAGACTATTCCGTTAATGCGGATGACAGCTGATGTTGATGGCAAGAAAGCAACGATCGGTGGACTCGTTTCGACTGTTCGTACGATCGTTACTAAATCAGGGACCAAGATGGCGTTCCTAGGTATTGAGGATAAAACTGGCGAAGGTGAAGTGATTATTTTTCCAAACTTGTATGAACAAGTCGGTGCAAAATTAATTCAAGATGCTGTGGTACGTGTAACGGGTAAAATTAGCGCTAGGGATCGTGATGGTAACCTGGGCACCGACGCCAAGATGATTGCAGATGAGGTTGTTGAAGTTACCGACAAGGAGCTTCGAGAATACGAATCGACTGGTCGTAAAATGGAAGCTCCAAAAATGAGTGCCAAGGTTAAGGCGATGCGCGTAGCTGAATTCAAGGCTAAGAAAACGGGTGGCACAGTCGTGGCACCAGCAAGCACGGCCCCGGAAGAAAAAGCTGCACCAGTCATAGAAAAACCTCGCCCGATTGTCGATATCCCTCCGGTTAAAAAGCTGTTTGTCCATGTCAAGGACACAGAAGACCATCAAGCGCTACTTGCACTGAAGCAGGCATGTAGCAGCTTTGTCGGTAATATCGATATTGTTTTAGTGCTAGGAGCTGACAAGAAATCAGCAATTAAGTTGCCATTTAAAGTAGACGGTAGTGATGAATTATTAGGTGAATTAGTGAAACTGCTTGGCGAAGACTGTGTCGCATTGAAATAAAAAGAAGCTCCAGACCGCGGAGCTTCTTTTATAAGATGCTCGACGCGGCTGGAGCTATTTAACAATTTCAAGTGCTGTGATGCTACCTAGGGGTATGCCGCCCATAATGAGACGACGTGTTCTTAAATGCACCTGATCATGTAAGGCGACGACCCAATCTCCTGCCATAAATTTCAGAATAAGTGGTGCTTTCAGGTTGGGCTTGTTGCGAAGAAGAGCACGTAACCCAACTTCGCTAGATCCGAAAAAAGTCTCTTGGTTATCATGCTCTTGGGTTAGCGCCGCCAGGAAGGGTATATTGACTTCAGCCTCTTCGTCGACAACAAAATGATAGACAGGAAAACGTTCGGGATGGATCGTGGCGTCGCGCAACTCTGCCTCTATAGTTAATGAGACTTGTTTATAGTGATGCGGCAACTCTGTGGTTATTTTTAGGTGAATACCCAAAAGATTCGTCACACCTGGCCTAAACAAGAGGCAATCTGTTAACTGAGCGGTGTCTTTGGTGGGAAGGTACATCTTTCACGTCCTTAGATGGGTGGGTGAATTCGACAATAAGCTTACTATAGCATCACTCATCAATTTAGCAATACTTATTGACCATTGGTTAAATTCAGCTACTATTAATAGTGACTGTACTTTTCGATCATAGTGATAGAGGTGAGCATAATGAATGTTGCATTGGATATTCTGACTGGCTTTGTTACCTTTGCCAAATCTCTAGGTGAGCCGACAAGAATTTGGCAGTTTGAGGTCATACCGTTTTGGGTGCTGGTATTCGATGTCTTGTTTTTAATTTTGCTGGTCTCGCGCCTGCATCCGCAAACTGACCATGGCATCAAGTTGGTTGTAGGATGGTTTAGCGTCCTGCTGGCTCCGGTCGTAGTCGTTTTGCTAATCGCTGCACTTTTCTTCTTTCCAGCGTTTACGATGGGAACACCAAAGTAACTGTCATACCATCATTCGCTCGTTATGTAGAATACATCGACGAGCGAATGATGGTTATTTTTTAAAGATTATATTCTAAGACGAATGTTGAATTATCGCCAGCGGCAATACGTACTACTATATCGCTACAACTCGGTAGGATTGATGATTGAGACAAGGCGTCGGATGATTGCCAAAACTGGCGACCGGTTTGATCTTCGCTGATATTAAAATCTTCGTCTGTTTGGGCGGTCAGGATAATAGCATGTGAAAAGCTTTCGATAATATCGTTGCGCGTTATTTTGATAAGTCCGCTACTAAAAATGTGAAGAGGAGTCGATAAGCCTGTTTTCTCAAGTAAGCGACGCTGAGCCGTATCTAGCAACGGTTCATTGGCGACTGGTTCGCCATGAATAAAGCCAGCCATACCCAGCAGTGGCTGTACGAGTCGTTCGCGCATAAGCCATTGATCACCCTGTTGAATAGCTATGAGGAAGATAGAATGTGCTTGTTGACTACTGTCTTCGTAGCGGTGCACAAGATATTCCTTGCCTTTTGGCAACAGCGAGTAACTTCCGTCATCGTTTTTTACGACATATCTATCCGTAATCAATTGCTTTAAGTGATAGGTAAAGATATTACCATCTAGATTCTGTGGTTTTAATTCGCCATATCGTGCGCGCTCACATGTAGCGAGAGAGTCAAGAATTGCACGTTGAATATGATGGATCATGTGCAGGTATTGTAGCTTAGTCAAATCTATATGACTAGATGGCCGCGATTACTGCGAGTAATCTTAGAATATCATTTACTGTTTGACCCAAAGGAGCGATCAAATGCCAGAGAGAATTACCGATAAATCAGAAATGCGAAAGCACGACCATCAACTACGACCAATCCAAAAGAAATTCATTGATGCTGTAGATCAAATGCTTGCGTTAAAAGAAGAAGGTTCTACTTGGAGCTTCATTGATCTTCGATGTGTGAAAGGATTTAATGAAGCGATCGAATTAGTACAATCGTGTGACGAACTATCTGAAGTGCTATCGGGTCATGATGAGCAACTTGCTATAGAGACCGACGGGGAATATTACCCAGTCTTTGATGTTACAAAAGCGTCTTCTAGCCCAGTAGGTATATCTTTACGTGCTTGGGGATGGGAAGATGAAAAAGTGCGTTATAAAAGAGGTGAAGGAAATACCTTGGAGGGCTATATCGTTTATGAAGGCGAAAAAGATCATACGCGAGAATTGGACATCTCTTTTCATTACAGACAGGGAAAAGAGCATATTGTCGAAACAGTTTCTTTATATGGTAGTACGATGAATCAATCAAATCCCAGACTATATAGTCAGATATGGATGAGTGCTTATGCTGAGACAGGATATGAAGGTCATGGCGGACATTCCGCCGGCAGTACATCCGATGAAACAATTGAAAAATTTATTGAAATTGCCGAACGGCTTACTGGAGCTATTAACGACTAAGGGCGTAAAGTGCGATACCGGTAGCGACGCTCACATTGAACGATTCCTTCTTGCCAACCATCGGAATTTCAATAAGATCGTCACATAGATCGCGGAAGTCGGAAGTAATGCCTTCGACTTCTTCACCCAGCAATAGCACGATTTTGGCCGGCGCATGATAATCGGGTAGCATAACACTACGTTCGTCTTGTTCTAGACCTACGATTGTATAGCCATCCGCTCGTAGGCTCTCTATATCCGGTGTTTCTTGATATTCAAAAGGAACGATTTCTTCTGCGCCTAAAGCGGTTTTGTGAATCTGCTCTGTTAGCTTGCGTGAAATGTGCGGCAAGCGTGAATCTTGAGCGAGTAATGGATACGGCGTATAGCCGCTAAGGATGATTTTTGTAATGCCAAACCCTTCGCTGGTACGAAAAATCGCCCCGACATTATGGGTCGAGCGAATGTTATGGGCAATGGCAATAATCTCCGGCATTAATTTACAGTATATCACTATAAAAGCTAGTGCTTTTCTGGTACCATAAGGGCAATGGACGAAGACAAGACTCAAGAGCGTCGACGAGATCAAGACGAGAAGGCAACCCAACAGCGCGCAGCTATTCTAGGGCTGCAGTATCTTGATGCCCGTGAAGTCGAAGATACACTACCGTTGACTGATGGTGTCCTGACGCTTGATCAGATGTATAAAGGTTATATCATTCCACTTACTACTGGTGGTGGTACCGAACCTTTCCGTTTTGGTGTGACAAGTCAGACACCACAATCGTTGATTCAGCAAATGATGACTGAATACAATGATCGTGGTGAACTTACGCAGTTTCTATTGATTAGCGGCAGTGGTTTCAAAGCATTCATGAATCGTTATGATCCTCCAAAGGAAATTATTTACGACGATATTCAGATCGCCAAGGAAGGCGATAGCGATACTATTAAAGAGGTAAGTAAGACACTTAACTCTGTCGGTAGTGACCTTGTATTCGATTATCTAGTCGACCAAGCCGATAAACTTGGTGCGAGCGACATTCACATCGAGAATGAACGCACATATATACGTGTACGTATGCGTATTGATGGTGCGCTGCACGCTGTAGCCGATCTTGAAAAAGAGCGTTATCGTGTCGTGATGGGTGCACTCGCGAGTCGTGCCAATGTCTCAACCGCTGCAACCGAGGCACAATCTGGTCACATGCAAAAAGAAATTACTCGTGATGGCGAAACACACCTACTTAATCTCCGTGTTGAGACGGTTCCAACATTGTATGGCCAAGATGCAGTTCTACGTCTATTCAACTTTGACGAATCATTGCTAGACCTTGATCTATTAGGTATTCCACCTGCTCAGCGGGCACAGATCGACGAAGTTATCAGCCATCCGCGTGGCATGGTACTAATGGTAGGTCCAACTGGATCGGGTAAATCAACAACTTTGTACAGCATGCTTAATGCACTCAATACCGATGATCGCAAATTGATTACACTTGAGGATCCGATCGAGTATGGCCTGACGGGCATTACCCAGATTCCAATTGATACGACTGGTGGCAAAAGCTTTGGCGATGGCCTCCGATCTGTCTTGCGTCTTGACCCTGATGTGGTGATGGTTGGCGAGATCCGTGACAAAGACACAGCCAAAACAGCTATCCAGGCTTCTATTACGGGCCACTTGGTGCTATCTAGCTTCCACGCTAACTCTACGAGCGCAGCTTTTAGCCGTATGATCGACCTGATTGGCGTTAACCCAATCTTTAGCTCGGCTATTCGCTTGGTGATTGCTCAGCGTCTAGTACGTCGTCTGTATGACCCGACTAAGGAAGAATACGAGCCAGACGAAGCGACCAGACAGTATGTTCGTAATGTTCTAAAGGACGTACCATCACATATCGAATTGCCTGATCTTGATAATTTCAAACTGTGGCGACCGAAACCAAATGACGATGCGCCATTTGGGTACAAGGGCCGTGTGGTGATTATGGAGCAAATGGTTGTCAATGAAAGTATTCAGAAATTCCTTCGCGGTGATGTCGAGGATGTACATACGGAAGTGATCGAAGAAGCTGCCAAGGCTGAAGGTATGTTGACGCTGCTACAAGTTGGTGTCCTGGCGGCGCTTCGCGGTGAAACGACTCTCGAAGAAGTCAATCGCGTCATCTAAAAATAGCTAACTCTACCCCTTTTAAAATCTTCACCACTGTGGTATAGTTAATAACTGATTGTATTTATAAAGTTTAAAGCGAGAAAAAAATGAGTTTTGCACTAATCCAAAAAGTTAATGAAGAGCAGAAGAAAGCTGGTGTAGTTGATGCACGTAGTGGTGACACTGTTCGCGTTCACCAGAAAATTAAAGAAGGCAATAAGGAGCGTGTTCAGATCTTTGAAGGCGTTGTTATCCGTACTGATAACAAGAAATCACACACTTCTCGCATTACTGTTCGCAAAATCGCTAGCGGTGTTGGTGTAGAAAAAAGCTTCTTGCTTCACAGCCCATTGGTTGAAAAAGTAGAAATTACTCGTCGCGCTAAGGTTCGCCGTAACTATCTTTCATTCCTACGTAACCGTAGTGGTAAGAGCGCTCGTTTGACCGCACAAAACTTTGATCGCGAAGCAGTTAACACTGTCGCCGAAGCTCCTGTTAAGGAAGAAAAAGCAGCTGAAGAATCAGCAGAATAATATCGCTTGATATAAATAAAACGCTCGGTGAAGACCGGGCGTTTTTTATGTGCTGGTAATATCATAACCTTCTTGCTAAAATGGGCCTACTAACCTTATAGGGAAAAATATTGGGCCATTATTGCCTGAATCGACTAGGATAATCTGTTATGAATTACGTATACGAAGTAATATCCTGTAAAAACGCCTCACCAACAACTGCTGTCTACACGCTGCACAATACCGATCCTGATCGACCGTTGCCGTATCAGCCGGGCCAATATGCCACGATGAGCTTTATGCGTAATGGCCGCCCGACGCCAGCACGTTGTTTCTCGATCGCCAGCTCGCCAACCGAGCAACATGTATTGCAATTTGCCATGCGCATAAAAGGGCGCTACACGCAGGCAGTGACTAAGCATGTTCAGCCTGGTGACAAGCTCACTATCGGTGGTCCGTTTGGGTCTTTTATCTTTAACGCCGAACGAGACCGTGCGGCGGTATTCATGGCCGGCGGTATCGGTATTGCACCATTCATGAGTATGATTCGCTATGCGACACGGCTTGGGCTTGATAACGACATTGTTCTTTTATATGGTAGCCGGTCGCAGGCAGATGCGCCATTTGCCGAAGAGCTGATGTATCACCAACAAAAGAATCCTCATTTCAAGGTAGTGTACGTGATGGGTGAGGGTGAACTAAGCCGCTTTGAGGGTCACCAGGCAATTAATGGTCGTGTCACCCCTGAATTACTTGATCAAATCGTAGGTGGCAATTATGGTGCATACTCATTCTTTATGTGTGGGCCACCGCCATTTATGGCGCCGCTTGAAGCAGCACTTTTAGAGCGTGGCGTACCACAAAGCCGTATTCTAGCCGAGGCATTTAATCAGACTAAGCGTATGAGCGAAAAAGGACTGAGTCTACCTGCAAAGATATACTCACTCGCGGCGGCTAGTTTAATGTTAACACCAGCAATTGTGATTGCGGCTGATATTCAAAGTCCGATTCGCAAAGTGAGCTTTAAAACCGTTGACGAGAAAGTTGCCGACGTTGAGTCCAGTGAAGTAACGGATGAAAGTGTTCGCCAGACCGAGATAGATGCAGCACTCGATGAAACTCATGATGATCACGGTGACCATGAGGCGACGAGTGATACTGGTGAATCTTCGTCTACTGCAAAAACTGATGCGCCAAAGACCGGATCATCATCTACAACGCCATCAGCGGCACCAGGTGTAAAAACAGCACCAACGTTAACCTTTGGAGCGAATGCGACTGCCGTAACGGTTGGCGGTAGCGTAACGCTATCTTGGACAGCGGGTGGCACGAGTCCGACATGTACAGCCGAAGGTGGCTGGAATGGCGGCAAAGCAACGAGTGGTAACCAAGTCGTTTCACCAACGGCAACAACGACGTATAAACTTACCTGTACAAACTCAGCAGGTACAGTGACAAAAAGTGTCACTGTAACGGTGAGTGCTGCACCTGTTGCGCCAACTGCCAATCTATCAGCATCTTCAACGTCAATTGTATCTGGTCAAAGTACGACACTTAGCTGGAATACTGGTGGTAGTGGTCCGATTACCTGTAATGCCACAGGCGGCTGGAGTGGCAGCAAGGGTGCAAGTGGTAGCACGGTCGTTAGCCCAACAAGTACAACCACATATATTTTAACGTGCAGTAACAGTGTTGGAACATCAACCAAGTCGATTACCGTGACAGTGAATTATGCACCAACCGCAAGTTTGAGTGCTAATGCGACGACAATTATGGAAGGTGACAGCACGCAGTTGTCATGGAGCACGACAGGAACAGGTCCAATCACCTGTAATGCATCTGGTGGATGGAGTGGCGGCAAGGCTGCAAGCGGCAGCCAAACAGTCAGCCCGGCATCGACAAAGACGTATACATTAACTTGCTCGAGTCCCTATGGGTCACAAACGCGTTCCATTACGATTACTGTTGAACCGCACACAAATGGTTCATAAAGCATTACACACGTACTATGAAACATACCCTGCGCTTGGTAGCACGATTAAGATATGCCTCACCTCATCTGTAAATCAGACCGAAGCCGATACGTTACTGCAATTATTAAAGAAGACGATATTAGTGTTCGAGAAACGCTGCAGCCGATTTTTACCAACAAGCGAATTAAGTCGATTTAATCAAAAGGCTGGTACAAAGCAGGGTGTTTCGCCGGAACTACGTGATATTTTAAGTAAAGCGCTTGCTATTGGGTTGAAAACAGACGGATTATATAATCCATTTGTTTTACCTGCATTACAACGAGCTGGATATCTTCATTCGGTTGTTAATGATTATTCCGATGATCCAACGAACGATTATTCAGATCGACATATGACGCCGGTCGGAGATCTAGAAGTGGGTGATAATTGGGCGAGGATTCCGTATGGGACGGCACTTGATCTGGGTGGCTGCGGCAAGGGCTATATTGGTGATCAATTAGCGGATATTATAGATGACAATCAAGCCATTGAAGGATACTGGCTGTCGATTGGTGGTGATGTCATTGCACGAGGCATGCATGAAACTGGGCTACCAATTATGATTGGTGTTCAGGACGAAATAACTGGAAAAACGATTGCACGTATTCATCCAGATGCGACGCAGCGCTACGCTGTGGC
>CAMLED010000011.1 GCA_946479115.1 uncultured Candidatus Saccharibacteria bacterium
AAAAGTTTTTGCACTCATCCTTTTATTTTACCTTATTTTAGCTTTTATTGATAACACAGCCATCACCAGCAACACCTGCAGTGATTGTCATGGGCGTCCCATTGCGTCCGCCGGCAAGGACCCATTTGCTCGTTGCTTCGCTGTAATACCCTATAACGTATGACCCAACGGCACCTGCAGCCAGGCTTGATTGGATTGTACAAGGAAAGTTTGCGTGCGTTGCGTAGGATAAACTAGCCGCGCTGGCGGTGTAGTTAACAGTTCCGCCAAAGTAATAATATTTGCTCTCAGCGACAACACGCTGTTTGAACGGCAAGGTTCTGTTTGGTGATTGCGGGTCACCGAAGTTACCCTTCACTGATGGCAAGATTGACGTCAGTGTCGTTAATGTGGTGTTAGGCGTGATAAGTGCCGACGAAACGTTGGTAGTGAGTAAGGTGCTGACGCATGATGTATCCGGGCATCCTGGAGGATACTCACCTTCCTCTTGGTAGAATTTTTCTAGCGCATTGACGATAGCGGTCATGTCAGCACTGCGCCGGCTGTCACGTGCCTCTTTCTGGCTTTGGAGATAGATGATTGTTGTTATTGACGCCATAAGACTAATGACACCAATTACAACGACAAGTTCAACGATAGTAAAGCCACGCTGTGCGGTATGTCGCTTAAAAAAAGTATTGCGAAGACGCTTATGCATACAGCGATTGTAGCGTATTTAGATCAATACTTAAAGCTTAGCGCTATGATGTATGACACGCTGGAGGATGTTGTGTGTTTGAACGGTGTCAGTGATGGCCACTTCTAATGCACGGTGATCAGACAATCCGTCTGCTGTGGCTTTGATATCAAGAAAACCATACGATTTTGGTAGCAAGAAATAATCAACACGCTTATTCATCGGTGGATAGCTGATGTATGGTGTTGTTGATGATGAAATATAGTCATCTTGCCACAAGTCAGCATGAATATCGATGTCGTTCATATTAAAGTCACCACCAATAATGCGCGTTTCGCCACGTGCAGTGAGTATTTCCATGAGCTCGTAAAGATGTTCGCGTGGTAAGTTTTCGTCGTTATCACTAATCGAAAAATGAACGTGGGCCAAACGAACGATTTTTTTGTGACATAATACGTCGATTAATTGCACGATGCGTTGGTGTTCGTCATGTGCCTGCTGCTTCAAGATCAAGGTTTCTGTTTTAAGAATAGGCCACTTGCTTAACACACCTAAACCTTCACGGTAAGTGTCATATTCATGACTAGGCTGCAACCGTGTAACATGGGTTGCCTCATAGGGATAATGTAGAGATTGATTTAGTAAGCTTACCTGAGTATATGGTGAGATTTGCGGCAGAAAGGTTACCTCTTGGAACAAGATAATATCTGGATCAGTTCGTTCAAAGTGCTCGACAATTGCCGGCTCGCGTGTTTCCCAGTTGGTAAAAGATTGAACATTGAGTGATCCAAATGTCAGTTTCATGCGCTTATCATATACCTATGCGCGCAAAGACGCTAGTGTTAATGACAGGTAAATCGTAACCTTTTAACTGAGGTGAATAAGGGTGTGAATTTTGTGATGTAAAAAATATTAATAGCGATAAATTGCCGCCACTGTTACTTTGGCAGGTAGTAGCTCGTTGTTAATGCCAAGAATAGTACCACCCTGCGCTAGGACGATCTTTACTAGCTGGGCAATATTGTCATGATCGTACTGTTTTGCAAAAGTGAGAATCGGTGCTGCAGAATGGATAGCATCGCTGACTGTATCAGTTGTCTTTCTTGTCATGCCGACAAGTAAGGTTTTGATACGGCCCATTTTTGCCGCTTCCATGATATCGCGCAGATGTCGTGATGACTTTTTAATTCCTTCACCTTCATTAAACTCTTCGATCATTTCCGTCGCCTGTTTCAGACTTACCTCTGTTTGAATGATCGGCCATGCGAGTGCGTGTAGATCAGGAAGGGTTGATTGAGTATGGTTACCTTGAATATACGTGTGAATCAAATTCGGAAGCTTACTAAGATGACGATAATCCCCCGCCTCGCTATCGGTGGCAGCAACCAAGATTGGAAGACTGTCATCTATCGATGATGAGTCAGCAATCATTGAATCGATAATGCGAAAATATTGCAGGCGCTCTTCTCTGCCGGCGCCGTTAGAATCGCCTTGCCCGTGGGCTGCGCTACCGCCACCGCTATTTTGATTGCGAATAGTATGGCTGCCCGAGAACATTTCGTCGATGTTTAGCGCATCTTCTGGGCTTGTCGGGAAATCGATTGCGACAGGATCTAGCCCATACATGTCGCCGTAAAATAATTTTGTATTGTGCATGGCGAGCGCCAGTAGATAATACGGCTGATCGTAAGCCATGACAACGAGGAGCGGTGTGATATCATACGCATCATCAATGCAGACCCGTTCCTGTGATTCAATCGGGAGATGATAGATAGCGCAGTTGGTTGGACTGATAAAAATCGCCATACCTTCAGTCGTTTGCTGCCAAAAATCATTGTCGTTTAGCTTATCCATCAGCTGGTTATAAGAATTAAAAATGGCCTCGTCATTATGTTCGGCGTGCCATTTGTCTTGTGCTGTTCTGATAAGATTTTTGAACCTTGTTTGATCTTCTTGCCTATGGGGTGGTGAGCTGTCGCGATGAGTAGGGAGATAAATGCTGATGACTTTTGTGGGTTGTGGCTGCGCGAGTTCATCAATCGCAGCTTGTGTGATTTTATTCATACGTACCCTCCTTGCATAATGTGCGCTTACTAGTCCCTATAGTTAACCGTACTATCTGTTAATGGGCAGTAATCTATTTCACAGGGCATGAAAAACCCGCTCATGACAAAGCGTTTTACCAGAGGTATAAACCAATGGGGCTTTTCATGAGCGGGTACTAGGTTAATTGACGCCTGAGCTCGCTTTCGCGTCGTGTATAGAGCGATATCATCATTGTTTTTGACTCGATGATAGCCCACTCCTTCTTAAAGAGCGTGCGACCCAAGCGAAATCTTACAGAACCGCGATCTGGGCTAAACGTCTCTTTTACGAGCTTCTTCTTCTTGAGCCTTCTGATCTCTAGGGGTGGTGTATGATCTAACCACCCAGACTCAATCTCGTGCCAATGCTGCAGTAGTTTTACCAGATCTATGACGACATCATTGTAATGAATCAGCGGTTTAAGCTGAATAACTACTCCGATGAGATCGACGGTGGTTGCGTGCATCTGAAACTGTACATCATCAGCGTATGGTCGTTGACTAATGAGTTCTTTCAGAGACTCGTTGACACCGGTGGTGACATTGATGCACACATATTTGACGTTGCGTTCAGTATGGTTAATGCGCGATATCGTGGCGCATGCAATGGCAGGCAGCACAATTATCCTCTCGTAGTATCTGGAATGGGTAATTCAACAAAAACTATTGATAATACCATACAATAAAATGTTATAATTTACAATATTTTTCATAAATTAACCCTTTTCGATGTTCCTCATTACGTTTATGTTTTTCACAATGCTATTGACATTAACGCAAAGAAATGATACAATGACGCCATACCCCGAATTGAGTCGAGGAAAGAGTTATTCTTGGAGGAATACAGTATGAAACTTATGCAATATGCACTTGCTGCTATCGCTACGATCGCCACTGTTGCAATCGCCGGTACAGCCGTACAAGCACACGGGACACAAACTGGATCATGTCTGGATCCAAAATCACCAGACAGCTTTGAAGCAAGCTTTACCCGCGGTACCGGTACTATCGAAACCGTAGATGGCAAAGCACTTTGTGCGGACTCACAGTTGTTCCTACAAAGCTTTAAACTACCCGATACCTGGGATGGTAAAGGTTGGAACCGTACAGCGATTCCACAAACAAAGCACGCCGCAATCCCATTCACCGTACCTGGTGGCCAGGCAAACTTTAAAAAGACCATTACAATTAGCGTGCCTGATGCATGTTATGCGACTCAGCTAGACTTCTACTTTGCCCCTGAAGTTCCAGCAATCATTAACTATCACGATGGTGAAGACCGCGAAATCCTTGGCGAAATCTTTAAAGCCACTGGTAAATGTGAAACACCAAAGACTATTAAGGTCTGTGAACTTTCAACTAAGAAAGAAATCACTATTAATGAAAAAGACTTTGACGCTAAAAAGCACTCAAAGAACCTTGATGACTGTTGCGCAGAAGAAGTAAAGAAGATCGAAGTATGTGATCTTACTTCTAAGAAAATCATCACTATCAACGAAAAAGATTTCGATGCAAAGAAGCACACAAAGATCCTATCTAAGTGTGATACTCCAAAGAACATTGAAGTATGTGAACTAGCAACTAAAAAAGTTATCACTATTAGCGAAAAAGACTTCGATGCTAAAAAGCACTCAAAGACTTTGACCGATTGTGATACTGTTCCTCCAGTGACACCACCAGAACTACCACATACCGGTGCTGGCGAGATGCTCCTAAGTGTTACCGGTCTTGGTGCACTTGTAGCAAGCAGCTACTACTACATTGTTAGCCGCCGCGTTCGCGCTTAATCCTGGCTACGTAATTATTAAAACACCTCCTTTGCCGGAGGTGTTTTAAATTGCCTGCCCGCCTCTGTAGTATAATGACAAGACATACATGAAACGACTTGCCCACTATTCTCAATATTTCCTTCGCAGTCCTGGCCTTATCAAGGCACTAGTTGGCCATACGAACATTACTGCTCGCGATGTCGTCTATGATATCGGCGCTGGCAGCGGCGTTATATCATCTGTCCTAGCTGATCGTGCAAAATCAGTTATAGCGGTCGAGTTCGAGCCGCGTATGGCCGAAAAACTGCGTGGCAATATGGAACAGTATCCTAATGTCACGGTACATCAGGGTGACTTCTTGGAGATGCCGTTACCTAATGGGTTATACAAGATTTTTGCCAATATTCCCTTTCATCTTAGTTCACCGATTGTACGTCGATTAGCCGAGGCGGAGAATCCGCCAACTGCTACGTATTTAATTGTGCAAAAGCAATTCGCCAATAAGCTACTGCCTGATTTTGATGGATTCACTGGTCAACTAGGTATGATGATCGGTCCAATTTTTGCGGCTAAAATACGCAAGCGATTGAAGCGGACTGACTTTTGGCCACATCCAAATGTTGACACTGTCATGATTGAATTATTGCTGCGACCAGAACCTCTTGTTCCAGTCGCAAAGATGCCGGCCTACCGTCAATTTATCGAAGGCTGTTTTTCGGATCCTAAAATATTCGCAAAAATGCCCCATGAGCACGTCGGCATTCCTTTAGATACAAAGCCATCACAAATGAAATTAGATCAGTGGATTGAACTTTTCTCGATGCAGCATCGGTATCGCTAAGGTCTATATCTCGACAATTTTAGCATCAGGAGCGTTGCGTTTAGCTGATTCTATTGCATGTTCGCGTCCGGCTTCGGTAATATAGAATTCACTTTCACCAATGACCTGGCCGTTGTCATCTTTTAGGACGAAATAAGGTTGTCCATTTTTGCCAGCGCGGGCTTCAAAAGCTTCGGCACGCTGGCTATTATGACGGACTAAATTAATGGCTTTGAGCGCAATAGCTTTTGATAAATACGTCATGCTATGCAAAATCGGCTCATTGGTTGTGGCCAGTAGATTGAAGCGATAGAAGTTTCCATACGTTGTGAGTTTGAACGTTCCCATACACCCTCCTATCTTGTTGGTTCGATTGTACCTATAGTATAGAAGCATTTGCGAATATCACGTGTAAGATAGTTCACAAGGATTGAATAAATAAAACCCCATAGCTATTGGGGTTTTATTTATTTACTGTATTTGACGACTAGTTATTTTTGTAGAGTTCGCGTCGGCCTTGGAGGTAGTAGGTTACGCCATAGGTTGCGATCGCTAGGCTGATCATGGTAAGTAGCTGTGAAAGAAGTGTGCTCGGTCCGGTCATCGGTAGTTCACGAGGGAGCGCACCTGGCTGCGCAACAGGAGCTGTTGGTGTAGGCGTATCGATTGGGCCAACACTGCCGCGACCTGGTGTACAGTCAATAGCTTCGTTAAGGATTGTGTTTTCGCCACCAATCGTCACAACAACACTTGCTTTAAAGGCTAATAGTGACAGTGGTTTTTCGATTTGTGATTTCGCAGGTACAACAACGGGCATGCCATTGACGTAGGATGTACCGTCGGCGTCGCCAGTGTTCTTTAGGATTACTGAAGCGCCTAGGGTTGTACATGCCGCTGTTGCAGTGATAACAGCTGCAGGACACGCTTGGTTGGTGAAATCGTGTGACCATGTCGCTTGTGCCGCTTGGTCAAGGATGTAGCCATCTTTTGCAATAGCCATGATAGTGATTGTGCCGCTGGCTGCATATGTCCCAGCTGGTGTCGCGACAGCGCTACCGTTTACGAAGTAGTTCACACCTGTTGTTGTTGGGATTGTGTAGGTGTCATTCTGGGTGCTACAAACATCGTTGAATGTCGGTTCTGCAGGGGTTGCTTCTACTAAGACCACATCACAATCTTTGGTATTCAGGATAGCCTGACCTTCTGCGGTCCAGTTTAGTCCATCTGGCTGAGATGCAGTTGGCGGGATAATGTCACCCCATTCAGTGTGCAAAGGAAGACTTGGGTTAAAGATCGGTCCTTGGTGCTCTTTGAAGTGGTCACCCTTACCTGCACCATCGACGGCCTTAAGTGATACACGAATCTTATTGTAAGGATTAGTGTAGCTGGCTGTTCTATGACAGATCGTAACCTTACATGATTTCTTACTAAAGTTAATTGTCCATGAGGCTGGAGCATTTTGAGCCAGCGCATAGCCAGGTTGTGCTACTGCTGTAATGACAACAGTTCCACTCGCTTTTTTATATGTTCCTGCGGCGGTAATTTTGCCGTTAACGAAGTAGTCCACGCCTGTTGTTACTGGGATAGTGTAGCTGTCATTCTTTTTGCCACAAACATCAACATGTGTTGGGACTGTCGGTGTTACTGGGCATCCTGTGTTATCGAACATTAGGGTCCATGTGGCAGTTCCGTTCAGTATAAAACCGGCTGCAGCCTGGGCAGTAACGAGCACAGTACCTGATCCTGCATAGGTACCAGCCGCAGTTGGCGTACCATTTACTGAATAGACGACGCCTGGTTTTGCAGGAATTGTATAGGTGTCGCTAGCGGTACCACAAAGCTCGACAGAACTTGGTGTCTCAGGCGTTACTGGAATAAGCATAATAATACAATTTGTAACTGTCGCGCTAGCTAGTTGTGCCGCTGTCCCGTCATTGCCTGTCGCACTTACTGAATACGTGCCAGCTGTTAGGCCAGTAAAGCTAAACGCTTTTGTCGCACCATCGGTTACTGTTAATGTTGCCGTTTGAGATGCTGCAGTTGCTTGATTGGTAATCGTGACAGTATAGATAACCGAAGCTTTAGTTTCATCGGCCGTATTAGTAACTGAACCAGTTACAGTTCCCATGGCCATACCCATAAGAACACATGGGCCAGCCTGTACGCTTACCGTTGGTGCCTTAGGTTGTGGTGCACAGCCTACTGTAAATACCTTACTTTTGGCTTTTTCATTTGCTAGGTCCGGAAGGCTTGGATTGCCTGTCTTCTTACCATATAAAGTAGCTTCGTATTTGCCATTTGCAATAGAGAAACCGCTGATGCCATCATTGACGTATGCTGATGCTGCATATCCGGTTCCATCGGTTGGACCAAATGCCAGCGTCGCCACAGCTGTATTTGTATTGTCAGGACTGATTACGATATAGCCGCTTTGTGCTGCATCAAAATCAAAACCTTCAAGGTTGAAAGCACAAACTTTTGGATCATTGCTAGGAGTTTTGTCCGGTGTTCCCTTTTCGTGAACCTTTAATGTACCGTTGTTACCATTTGGGTTTTGCGTTGCGTACACATCCATAACAGTTAATAGGTTTACTGAAAAGACAGTAATAATAAGTGCGGCAATAATCAGCGTGAGTTTGTGTGCCAGGTGGGTCATGTAATATTTCCAGTCCACCCGGTTATAGTAGTTAGTAAATAATATTCCTATTTTTACATTATGTCAATATTATTATATACATAACCACAATAGAGATCATTAAAAATAACATAGAAAATATGCCGCAGGATGGAGGTATCTACTTGTTTATCAATGGTTTACTGACGATGCTGGCGAATGAGTGTGTTGAGTTTGTAGCCGACGAACATACCCCATGCACAGCTTGCAGTGGTGTTTATCCAGCTCATCGAATCAATAGTACCGCCAAGGTTGCCAACTATAAATGCCAAAATAAACGCAATAACACTACTTAGTAGCGATGCAACGATTAATGTAATAAAAAGTTCGAGAGCGAGTTTTGATCTATTTTTCATATGTTATCGCCTATTGTCCGTATCCGGCAATCAGAAGGCTGAGGTCTAGTGCATTGACCTTGCCGTCACCGTTAATATCGTTTCGTCCCAGTGTGGTTGTTTGGTTCCATTTGCCAACCATCAGGCTGATATCAAGGATGTTTACATGGCCGTCTTGGTTAATATCAGCCGCAAGGTAAGTTTGTGTAGTTGTCGTAAAGGTTTTGTCGGAGGAGGTTGCCAGGTTACCGGCGGCATCACGTGAATTGACCGTGTAGTGATAGGTTGTACTAGCACTAAGACCGCTAAGCGGCACAGAGTGAGTTGTGACTTTTGTTGTCACTAATGGTGAGCTGAGTCCGTAGTTCGTAGTGGTGCCGTAAAAGACTTGTGTATCAGCAGCTTCATTTGTTGTCCAGCTAATAACCGCTCCATTTGATGTGATACTACCGGCGGCGATGCTTGAAAGTACTGGCGCGGTGGTATCCTGGACGCTTACACAGTTATTGCCGTTGCCGGTAGGTGTACATGTCATGTCCGATGTCACAATCAGGCGATCGAGCACTACACCAGGTGCTTTACCAATAAGTTTGATTGTGTGGTTGCCCACCGACAGGCTCATGCTGACAGCAGATCCTGTAGACGTCGTTGCGAACCAGTTAGTGCTGTCGTTGACAAACCGAGTTGTCGAGCCGCTTGAATATACTGGCACAGTACTGCCACCAACTGTAAAACAGGTGTTGCCGTCCACTTCCAGTAGATATGTATTGTTAACAGAATCAGGTGCTGCCATACGTGACCAAATACGGTATGTTCCAGCCGTATCGATATTGATAGTGAGGTTAGATACCTGTCCGTAGTCAGTTGAGGGCGCCGTACAGGCGGCGGCATATGCTGAATTACTGTGCTGTGCAACAAATGCGCCACCTATGATAGTGCTAAGAAGAAAGAGTAGTAAGATTCCTAATGCGCTAATTCGTTCGGATTTCATTGCGTTACCTCTTAGGCTCCGACGATGTATCGCTAGGATCGAATGGGTCGTAGGCTTGTTCAGTAAAAGGTGTTTTAGGACCGACAGGTTGTCCGCTTACCACTAAGCCTTCAATAGGTACAGTTGGGAGTTTTCGGCCCCATGGACCAAGTGTGCGTCGTCGCCACAATAGGACACCTGTACCAGCAGCACCGAGAAGCACTACCCCACCTACTATGGGTAATAGCGTAGTGAATACGCTGGTTGGTGTGTAGTCACGGTAGACGATAAAAATATTCTGCTGAGGCGTTGACTGCTTCCCTGCCTCGGTGACGATATTCGCAAGAATAGTAAACGATTCTTTGTAGGTCTTGTCACCCGATTTAAGTACAATTTGGTGTTCGCCAGGAGTAAGTGTCGTAAAGTTAACATACCCATCTTTTGATGATTTTGCCTGATCGCTGCCGATGGTTACGACTTGCCCAGTAATTGGTTTGCGCGTTTTATCGAGAAGTAAAATATTCGCATCAAGGCCTTTGGTTTTGACATTCTGCGTCGAGGTTGCTTTAGTAGTGGTGCCATCAGTTGCCACGACCTGATAGTAAATGGTACTTGCAATGGGTAGATTATCGCTGACGTTGATGGTGTGTGTTGTGCCAGCTACCGTTAATGGCGTTTCAAAATTAAGGCTGTCGGCACTGAGTCCGTATTTCAGCTGAACGCGTGCGGCAATATTCGTTTTGGCAGTAATGGTAGCCATTGTGTATTGAAAGTCGGTCTTGTCAATCGTAGGAGTGGCTAAACTTGAGGCTGGTGCGGCGGTCTTCTCGGGTGTCGGTGTTGTAGGTGTTGACGTTGACCCTGGGGTCGTTGTTTTGCCTGGAGTTGTTGTTTTGCTACCACCAGTGCTAGTGCTACCACCACCGCTGCTCGCAGGTGGTGTCGTACAACTTGGTGGTGTGCCTGTTTGGCCAGATGGGCAGCTACCAGGGGTAAAGTTAACTGTAGCTCCAGAAAGACTTGGATTGGTGTAGCTACCATTATAGGCGGCATTACTTGGCGGGACGACGTTGACGGTCGTGGATCCACTATACGGAATAGCGGTGAATGTAATTGTTGCAATGAGTGAGTCGGTGCTGATACCACTTGAATTTAGAGTTGCACGGTCGATTTGGATCGAGCCATTGGACTGACTTTGGCTAATATTTGTATCAAATGGTGACGCACTGGCGTTGATGCCGACGTACTGAAGCTTAGTTGCATCATACGTAACGGAGCTCTGAACGACAGTGACTGCAGTACCAGGATTAATGCGAAGATTAAGGGTAACGGTACCGCCATGTGCTGCCGTAGTTGTGCCAGTCAGGTACATTGAGCCCGTTGCGGCATAGACACGGCTAGTCATCAGTGTTGTGCCAAGTGAAAGTCCCAAAATAAGAAAAGCCGTTAAAAACGTCACTAAACGTTTGCCACGTTTAACGCTCATGGTATTCATGTTATTTAGATCGTACACCACAAAAATTGTTGTGTCGATAGATTTTTCAGGAAAAACTCATCATCACGGGGTTAATGTACTACGGCGTAATTTTGTAGATATGATAACTGTATTCAGATGCGAAGCTATCGCTAAATGTACCGCTACTAACTGGCAATGTTCTGCTTTCATACAGAACTTGAACGCTGGCGGTTGAACTAAGGCCACTCGGTAACGTAAAAGTTTTACTGCCGGTAGAGCCGTTTTTACCCATTGCAAATATATAGGCTGAACCGTTATACCACTTCAGCATAGTATCGATTGTGCTACCGAATGAATATTGGTATGACTGAGTATTAAGAACGGGCGCAAGGTCTTTTACGTGACTGTTGATGTTCGTCACATTGGTGATGTACGAGCCCGGACAGTCAATAAAGGCGTCCGTGGTTTGGCATGATCCGCCAAAATTATGCTTGAAATAAGTTATACCAGATGCACCGTGAATCAGTGACGACATGACCGCACCTTCGATCTGCGGTCCAGTAATTGACCTAACGTACGGGAAAGGATTACCTACTTCGACAAATGTCCAGATTGGCTGAAGAGTTCCATCCAGCGCATCAAGTGCCCGCATACGATCAATAACAGCACCATAGTTGGCCGATCGGCGACATTCGGCAGTTGTTAGGTCGCGGAGTCCGGTATATTGACTGATCGGTCCACTTCCTTGGATCATAGTTGGTCCTTGGGCCGCTGTGCAGACGTCGCTATCGGTGTACCAATAGATGTCATCCGATACGACTGTTGTGTAGTCATTAACAAACTTGGCAAAATCCGTATCGCTTTGCCAGCCCGGGAAAATGCCTTTGCCATAGTTTGCGTGATACAATCGGCCATCGTTTTTTGGCATTCCTGCGAGGAACCAGCTCATTGCAGTAAATCCACAAGCTCCACCATTATCAAGGTGTGGCGTACAGCCATTTGGCCATATTTGATTCGGATTGAACTGGTCGTTGCCTGCTCCATAGTTCATATCTGCCTCGTCTGTCAGATGCCACCCAACAGTTTCAGCGCCAACTCCAGCTGTTTCGTCTGTCATGGCAAATAACCCATTCGAGCGGATGAGTGGAAGTACATTTTGGTTTTCTACTTTGACGGCCAGCGTCATAAAGAGATTTTTGTAGGTGGTAATATCGGATTGTTGATTGGCACGCATATACCATGCACCAACAGGAAAGTACGTATCGTTCGTCCATCCAGCTGCTACGGCTTTACTAGAAATATTGTAATAACTAGGCCCACCGTACCACGATATGAGTGGTAGTGCCGATAAAGGGTTAGCACCACTACATGGTGTACTGCTGAATTTGACTGCGTAGCCGCTGGATGCGCTTGTATCATTCGTGCTACAGGCATTGCTACTCAGCGTGCCACCTTCTGCTTCAAAGGCAACGGTCGGTGTGGCAGCATGTGAACTTAATGCTAACCAAGTACCGATGATGCCAACCGCAACGACAGCAATAATAATCATTAATTTGCTTTTAAAGAATTTTGGCATGCGCATATACGTGAATCCTACCTTCTAACGTACATAATAGCACCTGGTTTTAATATTACGTATAAAAATGATGCTTGTGGCTAAAATAGTTTGCCGCCGTTAGGCACGGGATTGTCGGGTCCGATCAATATACATTCACCATTTTCATCAGGTAAACCAAGCGTCAAGACTTCGGATTTAACTGGTCCAATTTGTCGCGGAGGAAAGTTAACGACGGCGAGCACTTGCTTGTTAATCAAATCTTCTTTTGAATAATTTTGCGGGAGCTGAGCACTAGATTTTTTAATTCCAATCTCGTTGCCAAAATCAATCGTTAATCTATAGGCTGGTTTGCGTGCTTCTGGAAAGTCTTGTACATCAACAATCTTCCCTACTCGGATATCTAATTTCATAAAGTCATCGTATGTTGCCATGAATCTAGTATAACAATGGCGGCTATGTTTTTTGTTCAGATAGTTTCAAGATCATTAAATATAATCCAAATAGCAAACTGATGATGCCTATAATAATTCCGATTGTTTGTACTGTGCCGCCAATAAACTTGTCCGCATTTAGCCAGCCGAGCTGCGCAAAGACAAAATGCCAGTCGTGCTGGACAGTCTCGCCTGGACCAATGAGTGGTAGTGTCTGTGTCCGCGCATCGGCCATGTATCGACCTGCGCTCATGAGACCTAGCATGACCCACAGCCCCGTAAAGACCGCAGCAAAGTATGACTTTGCTTTTAGGGCTGCAAACAGTAGTAGCACTGTGAAGCTTACCTCGCCTATCGATCCAGCCGTAGCTACAAAAATGGCTGGCAAAAAGAATACAGCTAGATGTGACACCTCGTGCACTCCAAAATCAATGAGATACATGCCTGATAATATGAGATTAGTTGAATTCTCCGCCGAGAAATTTAGTATTGAGATGAATAGATATAAAAAGAATGCCCAGCCCAATGCATATAGCCAAATTGAATGTGGCATAAATTTAAGCTGAGTAGTATTCATGAGATTAGTATAGCAAAGGTGCTATTCTATATTCATAACCAGAATGAACATAATAGTATTCTACGAGGAGTGCTGAATGAAGAGTAATGATATTAAAACAGAAGAAGATATTAATTTGCATCTTGCCAAGCTGGAGCTACAAAAGCTAAAGAAATCATCCCGTGCGGATCGATGGATATTTGTCATTGGCATAGTTAAACTAGCTGCGCTTGGGATTTTCCTACTGTTAGTAGCTATCTATCCGGATTTGCGTGAGTCAGTTGCAGAACCTGTCGTAGCAGCGGCGCAGAGTGTCATTATATGGTATCTACTCTTGGCCCTTGTTGTGTTTGAGATTTTTCAGCGGATTGTTCGCTATCGCTTTAAGTAACTTTTACTTGTACATTGCTAATAGAAATAGCTCTAGCTTGGAGGCACTAGAGCTATTTTTTCTATGTGGGCGTAACTATGCGTTAACGGTTTCGCCAGCAGGTACGACAATTTCGTTGATTGCTGCAGCGATTTGGGCGCTAACGTTTGCTTCGTCGATGATTGTGCCATCTGGATTAATGTCTTTCATAAATCCTAGCTGTGCCATATCGAGGCCAACTTCTGCTTTTACGTTTGTCAGTACTTCACGTAACGTAGCGATAGCAAGTGAACCGCCTGACCAACCGTACGCAACTGCAGTAACAGGCTTGTCATTCCATTCAAAGAATAACCAGTCTAGTGCATTCTTTTGGATAGCGGTAAGACTGTGGTTGTATTCAGGTGTGATGAACACGACGCTATCAGCCTCTGAGACATATTTGCTCCAGGTTGAGACATTCTCGTCTGTTTGCACGCGGTCTGGTGACATTGCAGGTAGTTCGTTGTTATAAAACGGCAAGTTTAGTGCAGCAAGATCAACGACCGTTGCTGTTGTATCTTCGCGTGATTCAATATCGGCTGTAACGTATTCGACGATTTTGTCGGCAACACGGCCAGTACGAGCGCTACCGATGACTACTAGAATATTTGGCATGAGTAATAATTCCCCTATTTGATTTAAATTGTATTCAAAAACAGTGACAGCAACAGGTGCCGTGCTGTCATGTTACTGTATCTAATATAACATGGATTGCTATATTTTGTATAGTAAATTTATTAATTAAAAATAAACTTTAATTAATCACATAAAGTGTGTATGTGATTTGAGAGTGATTATTTATAAACAAAAACCGCTTGTGAACTCATCTATTGGTTTGAGGGTTAGATCAGGATGCGCGTCTTCGTAGGTGCGATAGATTTCGGTTGCTGTTTCTATGCAGTTACTTTTAACTTCTTTGAAGCTACTATCTATATATGAGCCTGCAAAGATTGCCTGACCGCTGACCGTGATAGCTAGAGCAGCTAATGCGCCCCTTTGAGATAATTTTCTTGTTAAAGATTTATTACCTTGGTCTTTGCTTCTGGCAGCGATTGATTCTTGTTCTGCTGCTTTTTTCTTACGGACTTCATTTACTCGTTTCAGGAGGGCTATTTGACGCGCTGTAACAGCCGCATTTACTCCTGTATATATTGCATCAATGCCTAAAAGTACTGAGTCGAAGGTGTCACCTGTATTATTCAAATGTTCGAGGTGGTGTGTAGATGCCTGGTATCCCATATATGATTGATAGGCGTGAGCAACAGCCATTACACCTAAATATGCTGATGTTTTAAGGTATTGTTTCTTTTCTTCGCTCGCGTCCGCTTCGACATATTTACTAATAGACTCACGAATAGCGTATTTACCCGCAAAAGGCATTTTATCTACTGACGCGAAGAGACGATTAGTCATATAAATATATTAGCATAAAAAGTATAAAATGTCAATATTTTTTAGCCTATGCCCAACTCTGTTTGCTCACTTGGCCACAATTAAAGCATATTTCTATTCGGTAGTGTGATTTCGAGCTATTTCTTTAGCTGCGCAAGAATGTCGTCTACAACTTCACTTACAGATCCGTCTGCCGGTATGAGTATTAGCCCTTGTTCTTTAAATCTGGCCTGTTTTTGATAGTGAACTGCGATTGCCTGATCTTTTTCAGAAGTCGTACGTGGGTGCGCATGACTATCAAGGCGCTGTCGTAATGTTTCTGTAGTTATGGTGAGCGCAAAAATTTTATTAAAAAGTGAGTAGAACCCCTTCTGATTACCCACGATTGCACCAATAAAGATATCGCCCTCAAGCCGTAGAAGCTTTCGCAAGCCGTTTTCCTGCCAGTTCCAGATGTATTTCTTCCAGTCGACAGCTCCTGCTGGCCATGGCACTGGTTCTCTGGTGGCCTGCTCTTCAAGTCGTGTTATTTCTGGCATGTCATCCGTATTAAACGCTTGATAGCCGCGCCGCCGCAATTCTTCAATCACTGTAGTCTTGCCACTACCGGGCCGTCCAGTTATGAGGTACTTTCCCATATGATCACTATAGCAAAAAGACTTCCAGAGAGGTATTTTTAATTATAAGAGGCTGGGGTGGAGGGACAGCGCAGCAAGCTGCTTTTCCGTTCATTCGTCAAAAAATGTAAACACTTTTTGACTACATTCACTGCACCGAACCCCGCGACGTTTTGCTTTCGCAAAACCGAGGGTTCGGGTCCCTGCCCCACAATAGAAAAAAGCTCCAGATCAAATGATCTAGAGCTTTTTTCATGGCTGGGGTGGAGGGACTCGAACCCCCGAATGCCAGTACCAAAAACTG
>CAMLED010000012.1 GCA_946479115.1 uncultured Candidatus Saccharibacteria bacterium
CGCGGCGGATGGAGGATTCGTCGTGTACTAAGTGTTGGACCACATATTGTTATATCACAAACAAAATGTGTATGAAAGTACTATTTTTAGCTAAAATGGTCGCGTCATGCGCCATTCCAGCCGAATAGGATCTGTCGAGATTACTTCTAGCCGATACATTGCAGACAGGACTGTTATTCCAATCGCATCAAGCATGGTCTGCTTGCCGTATCGTATGATCAAGGATGCAAATGCTTTGTACTCTTCGGTGTTGAAGCGTTGACCGTCGAGGCACCGAATGAGCATGTCAATTTCGACGTTACCTTGACTGTAGTCTTCGTGGCCATGCTGATCGCAGGCTATTATACGCCGCTGCGCATAGGTCTGTATGAACAGTAGTAAGGCGATACGGGGATCCATCTATCATCTTTCTCTCATCAAAGAACGCCGCTCCACATAGGAACGGCGTTCAACTCATGGAATTCGGTTATACCTATTATACCACAAAATGATTAAAAATGGAAGTATACCTACTGGTAGTCGTCGTAGGTAACCATCAACGCACGAGAGTTGATCTGGCGAAGAGAATCAAGACCCACCTGGACAACAATCAAGAGTCCGGTACCACCAATAGCTAGGTTGGCAATCGGCATACCTAACTGAGCAAAGGCATATTCTGCACCAAATGGCATAATAGCAATGATACCTAGGGCGAATGCTCCGAAGAGGATCAAGCGGTTAACCATTTTCTTGAGGTGGTTCTCAGTTTGAATACCTGGGCGAACACCTTCGATAAAGCCACCTTGCTTTTGCAGACCTTCGGCGATCTCGTTAGCGTTAAAGACGATACCTGTATAGAAGTAGGTAAATAGAATCACGAGAACGAAGTACAGTGCTGGGTACACAAGCGCTGCGAGCGTGTCACCAGTAAATGCCCCTGGTTGTGGCGCCTGGAACCATGTGATCAGCTTGTTAGCGAGGTCTAGGGTAGCTGGGTTGCCATTAGCCTTGATCACCTGTCCAATGAAGGCTGGTAGTGACAGGAAGGCCACTGCGAAGATAACTGGAATAACACCGGCAGCGATCAACTTAACTGGCAGAATGCTTTTAACACCACCATAGTTACTGTTACCTTGGACGCGCTTGGCGTAGTTAACGGTAATAATACGCTGAGCTTCGTTAATCTTGACCAGTAGATACAGTACGGCGAGTGATATCACCGATATTGCCAGCACCGTCCAGAACGCTATTGGATTGAACGGCAGGTTGAACCAACCAAAGACGCTTAGTGAGCCGGCTGATGTATCCATAAGTGACGTACCGAGACTGCCAAGTGTTGTTGGTAATTGACTGATGATACCTGCAAAGATCACGAGGCTGATACCGTTACCGATACCCTGTTCGGTAATCAATTCACCCATCCACATTAGCAGCATAGCTGCAGCAGTCATGGCTGTAACGGCAACAACCCATTCCATAGCCGTTGGATCTGTCAGTGTTGTTACGCTGCTGGCAGATTGGCGCAGGATGTAAATAAAGGCAATTGACTGGACGATCGCAAGAGGTAATGCGATCATACGTGTCCACTGGTTGATCTTACGACGACCAGATTCACCGTCTTTGTGCAGCTCTTCAAGCTTTGGAATAGCCTTGGTCAGCAGCTGAGTGATGATAGAGGCGGTAATGAATGGCCCCATACCAACCAATACAATTGAGAACTGTGCTAACGCACCACCAGAGAGAAGGTTTAGGAACCCACCAAAGCTACTGCCGCCAATAACACCTTCAACAATTTGACGAAGCTGCTGTGGCTCGGCAATTGGCACTGGGATGTGCGCAAGTAATCGGTAGGCAACAAAAATACCCAAGATAATCAGGATACGCTTTTGCATGTCCTTGTTTTTAAACGATCGGAAAATGGTCTTCCAGTTCATGTGTCTCTATACCCTCTTATTTATACAAGCCACGTCGGAATGTGGCGATAATTCATCAATCATTATACTACAGATGTACCGCAAAAAGTTAAAACCCCGCACCCTTTCGGGAGACAGGGTCTCAACCGTTGGGTTGCGGGGTAATTTAGTTAGCAGAGTCTTGTGACTTTGCCTGGAGAATCAATTTGACATTCAAATTACTGTCGGCGTCCTGTGTTTTGGCAAAGCCGTCCACCAGACATATCGTCAGTGTACGATCAATATACGTCGCCACATAATGATCGCGGATGAATGGACTGGTTTCTTCGGCTGCCACGACAAGATTGCTACCAGATGGGATATCGACTGTAATGTCTTTACACCAGTACGGAGCCCTGCTGGCCGGGCTGATTGTAAGCGTCCGCGGATAATCCAGCGTCTTGTCATTAGCGCCAAAGCTAGGAACTGACTTTGGCATACCATCAGGTACCTTGTTCATCGAATGTGCGCCGATAGAATAACTGGTGCCATCGAGTTGAGGGTTACCCGCATCATATTGAGCACGCGCACGGACTTCCTCGTTATATTGCCTGACAGGCACCAATTCGATAAAAAGGGCGATTGCTGCCGCGGCTATAATTGCTGCCATGACGATACCGACACGCGTCCAATACTTTCGCCGACGTTTCCGTTTGGACGTAAGTATTCTATCTACGGCATCTTTTAAAATACGTAGAATCGTCTGGATGCAATATGCCAGAGGACGCCATTCTTCTTCCTGAGGCGACATCTCGTCAAGATCGACGGCCATGCCATTTTCAGTAAGATCAAAATAACGAGTATGTTCACCGCCCTTTTCATTCACACTCACAGCTATTCGTAGCCATTTGGTCTTGAAATTTGCCTCAACTGCTACCGTGACGGACGTCAGCACCCCTGAAGGATACGCTGTGCATTGACGTTCATATGTATTAGGTGCAGTCTCTGTCAGCAAGGAAAGTCGCCTTGCCTGAGCCATGATTTTGAATAGTTCTTGTCGAATATCAAAATAAGGCCCTTGCTCTGGCTCTGAAACCTGCCTGCGCTTACTCCAAAGTGATGTGCTAGAACCACTTTCAGTCATTTTTACTCCTTAGAAGAGCGTGTCACTATCAAAAGAAATATGGACAATACGTGAATTATATGATAAAACAGCCTAATTCGCAAGGATAAGCTTCATAAAAAAGTCAAAACCCCGCTACCCTTTCGGGAGACAGGGTCTCGACCGTGGGTGCGGGGTTATCAAGCAGGAGCGATCGATGGTTTAAGAAGTCGACGAGCACGCAGATCCTTAACCCATTGCTTTGTCTTTTTCCATTGACCTTTAAACCAATTGTCTTCATCACTATTGGTGATCAGTCGTAGTATGTACATTCCGAGCACTGAACAAATTACTGCTATAAATCCGTCCTTTGTATTACCAACTCGTATACTGAGCACAATCAACGACAAGCTACACCCTAGCTGGATCAACAGCATTACAACGTAGCACGAAATGAAAACGTATCGTGCATAAGTTCCTTTGGCCGTAGACATATAAAACATGATCATGAGGATCATAATCGGATTTAAAATCCCAGACACTGTCCAAAGAACACTCGATAGTTCAAGGCTCATATTCGTTCACCTTCTCTCAATGTTCGACGAAAATCGTTGAAGATACTTTACTATAAATACTACTGTCATTCAACACTCTCATTCCTATACCACTAAAAATACCCGCCATTACGACGGGTATTTTTATGTGTAATCAGAGATTACTTGTCAGCTTTTTCAGCTTCTTTGGTGCTTTTCTTTAGCGGTGTATCAGTCTTTTCGAATGTACCACCAGCTTTAGTAATAGCAGCCTGAACGCTCTTGCTTGCGCCTTGAACCTTCAAGGTTACCTTTTCGGTTAGTTCACCGCGAAGGATGACTTTAACGGTATGGAAAGGTGTTGCAATGTAACCCTGTTCGAACAATGTAAAGTTGTCGGCAGTTTTACCAGCAAATGCGTTTAGGTGATCTAAGTATACAACCTGTGCAGGTGTCTTTAGGCTCTTGAAACCGCGAGCTTTAGGAATTGCCTGTACAAGTGCACGCTGTCCACCCTGGAACATTGCACCTAGTTTTTTACCAGTACGAGAGCCTTGACCCTTAGTACCACGACCAGCGGTTTTACCCTGACCAGCAGCGATACCACGACCAACTCGTTTGCGGTTTTTGTTAGCAGTAATCTGAAGTTCGTTGTATTTCATTACTTAGCCTCCTCAGTTTTAGCAGCTTTTTTAGCAGCTGGCTTTTTAGCTGGGGCATTAAGCCATTCGTCACGTGGAACCAAGCTCTTCAATGCATCGATAGTTGCGTAAGCAATGTTGACCTTGTTTGTTGAACCAAGTGATTTAGAAAGCATGTTACGGATACCAGTCACACCGATGATTGAACGAACTACACCGCCGGCAATAATACCGGTACCTGGAGCAGCTGGCTTAATCAATACCTGTGCGCCAGATACCTTGATCTCAGCATCGTGAGGAATAGTATCGTTAGCGATAGGAATAGTGATCATGTTCTTCTTAGCAACATCAGTTGCTTTTGCAATGGCAGTTTGAACGTCTTGTCCCTTAGAGACACCAACGCCAACTTTGTTCTTGCGGTCACCAACAACGACAAGTGCTTTAAAGCGGAAACGGCGTCCACCCTTTACCACACGGGCAACACGGTCGATGTTAATAACTAGTTCTTCAAATTGCTTTGGCTCGGCTGGCGCTTGATCACGACGGTTGTCGCGGCGAGGAGCACGAGTGTTAGTAGTAGCTTGTTCAGCCATATTAGAACTCCAAACCTTCCTTGCGGGCAGCGTCAGCGAGCGCACTTAGGCGACCAGCGTACTGGCGACCGTTGCGATCAAACACTACTGCGTTAATCTTTGCTTTTTTAGCTTTCTTGGCGATATCAGCACCAACAAATGCAGCTTGTTCAGTCATAGTACCAGTTTGTTTAGTACCAACAGTCGTGCTAGCAGCAAGTGTGTGTTGCTTTGTATCATCAATGATTTGAGCGCTAATGTGCATATTGCTGATAGTAACAGTTAGGCGTGGGCGTTCAGCTGTACCAGTAACTTTGCTACGAACGCGGTTCTTTCGCAAAGATTTGTTGAGTAATTTTTTAGCGAAGTTTGCCATGATTACTTACCAGTCTTTCCTGCCTTGCGAAGCACAACTTCGTCAGCATATTTAATACCTTTACCCTTGTAAGGTTCAGGTTTTTTCAATGAGCGGATCTCAGCAGCAACCTGTCCAACAGCTTGCTTGTCGATACCAGCTACAGTAATGTTCATTTTATCAACGGTCAATGTAATGCCCGCTGGAGCTTCGTATTTCACTGGGTGTGAAAATCCAAGACTCATTTCGATAGCCTGGCCGCCACCGTTTACACGGAAACCGACACCATTTACTTCTAGTTTCTTTTCGAAACCTTTTGTTACACCGTCAACAGCGTTTTGCAAAAGTGCGCGCTGCAGACCGTGCTGGGCTTTAGCGATGCGTTCGTCATCTTTACGAGTAACGATTGCTTGTGTACCTTCTAGAGCAACGGTCACGTCACTCAGATGTGGTACAGTCAATTCGCCTTTAGCGCCCTTGACTGAAATAACATCTGAATCAACCGTGATTGTCACACCCGATGGTACGTCAATTGGTAGTTTTCCGATTCGACTCATATCTACTTCTCTTTCTTATTATTGATCTGCTTCTTTAGCTTCTTAACTTCATCTTGCGCCTGTAGGGCAAAGATAAAGCCAAGAATACCAAAGATAAATGCAGCATATTCCATTTATTAATATACCTTAAGGAGTAATTCACCACCAAGGTGCTGTTTAACAGCTTCCTGGCCAGTGATAACGCCCTTGCTGGTGCTGATCAGTACGATACCACGACCGCTTTTTACGCGTGGGATATCAGCTGATGCAACGTATACACGGCGACCTGGCTTTGATAAACGAGTTAGTTCAGTGAACGTAGCGTTTTCGCCTGGCTTGTTGATAGTAACAACAAGTGTGTCGCGTGGTTTACCAGCTTCGATTTTTACATCGGCTAGGTACTTTGATTTTTTAAGTTGTTCAGCAACAACTTTCTTTAGCTTGCTTGATGGAACACGAATTTCGTGTTTGCCAACCATAGCCGCATTTCGAATGCGAGTTAGTAGGTCGGCGATTGGGTCAGTTGATTGTAATGACATATCTGTTTCCTTTCCTACCAACTACTCTTTGTAATACCAGGGATTTCGCCCTTTGATGCTTTTTCGCGGAAGTTAATACGGTTGAGGCCGAAGCGTCGCATGTATGCGCGTGGTCGTCCGTGGAGGACGTCGCGGTTCTTCCAGCGAGTTGGTGAACTGTTTAGTGGAAGCTTTTGCAAACCTTCCGTGTCACCGAGTTCTTTGAGTTCAGCGCGCTTAGCGGCAAACTTCAAAATCATTTTCTTGCGTTTTTCGTCGCGAGCGACTGCAGATTTCTTAGCCATTAGCGTTTGCCTCCTTCTTTCTCAAACGGCATACCGAATTTTTCAAGTAGTGCACGTGAGTGAGCAGGATCTTGGTTGCGGATTGCAAACGTGACCTGTAGACCGTGAAGTACCTGAGTTTCTTCAAATGTCAGTTCTGGGAAAATTGATTGCTCAATGATACCCAAGTTATAGTTACCACCCTTGTCAAAACCCTTTGGTCCAATGCCGTGGAAGTCACGAACACGTGGAAGTGCAATGTTTGAAAGACGGTCGAGGAACTCGTACATACGAGCACCACGGAGGGTTACGCTGATACCAACGCGGTTCATACCAGCACGGATCTTGAAACCAGCAATTGATTTCTTAGCCATGCGATCAACTGGTGCTTGACCAGTGATTTTCACCAACGTGTTTTTGACGACTTCGTAGAAACGCTTGTCATCTTTGTTCTTGCCGATACCAACACTCACTACGATTTTCTCGAGCTTTGGTACTTGGTGTACGTTCGCAAGATTCAATTCGGCTTGGAGTTCTTTGACAAATTGATCTTTGTACAAAGCTTTCAAGCGAGGAGTAGCGGCAGTCTGTGTAGCTTTTGCCATTACTTGATCTCCTTATTTTTTGCTTGACGAGCTAAACGAACTTTAGCGCCATCAGCATTTTTTGTGTAACCAACACGGCTAGTAGTTGCAGCTTTTTCGTCAACAACCAAAGCAACCTTGTGAATTGGAGTAGCGACATGAATGTCTTTGCTACCACCACGTGGGTTAAGCTGTGAAGGTTTAACATGACGGTGTTTAAGGCCAACGCCTTCAACAAGTACCATGTTTTTCTTTGCTAGCACTTGGAGAACTTTACCAGTTGTACCTTTATTAGCGCCACTAATCAGTTTGACGATATCGTCTTTTTGAATACGTTGTGCCATATTATAGTACCTCCGGTGCTAGGCTGATGATCTTTGAGTAGCCCATGTCGCGCAGTTCACGTGGAACTGGGCCAAAGACACGAGTACCCTTAGGGTTCTTGTCATCACCGATAATAACAGCAGCGTTATCGTCAAATGCGATAGTGCTACCATCTTTACGGTTGATAGTGTTGCGCGTACGCACAACAACGGCTTTAACAACAGATTTACGCTTAACTGCACCTGTTGGGTTAGCAGTCTTTACGGTAGCGACAATAATGTCACCAACGTGTGCGTAACGACGCTTGGTACCACCAAGGACACGGATACAAAGGATTTCCTTTGCACCGCTGTTGTCGGTTACTTTTAGACGAGTTTCTTGCTGAATCATATTAAGCCTTTGCCTCGTCTTCTTTTAGCTCAATAGAACCACGTGATTTCTCAACGATAGTTTCTAGGGCATATGCTTTTCGCTTTGAAACAGGACGAGTAGGCGTAATGGTAACTTTGTCACCCTTGCTAGCTTCGTTCTTTTCATCATGAGCGGCGTATTTACGAGTCACAGTGTACTGCTTGCCATAAATAGGATGCGTTTCACGACTAGTAACAGCGATGGTAATAGTTTTATCCGCAACGTCCGACGTTACGATACCAGTCAATGTCTTGGCCATATTATTTGCTCTCCTTTGCGTCAGCGATCTCAGCTGCTCGGATAGCAGTGTGAAGGCGCGCGATTTCTTTACGAGTCGAGGTCAGAACACGTGGGTTGGCGACTTCGCCAGCCGCGTGACCGCGCTTCAACGCGATTTGATCAGCTTGCTTTGCAAGAAGATCAGTTCGCAGTTGCTCAACTGTCTTTACTTCTTCAGCTACTTTCGTAACCTTAGTAGTCTTGGTAGTTGTTTTCTTATCAGCCATTATGCTTGCTCCCTTACCACGAATTTAGTTTTCACTGGTAGTTTGTGAGCTGCAAGACGCATAGCCTCACGAGCAACAGCTTCATCAACACCCTTCATCTCGAACAAAACAGTACCTGCTTTGACCTTTGCGACGAAGAATTCTGGGTTACCCTTACCGCTACCCATTTTCACATCTTGTGGCTTACGAGTCACAGGAGTGTGTGGGAAGATACGGATCCAGATTTTACCACCACGTTTGATGTAACGAGTCATCGCCTGACGAGCTGACTCGATCTGACGACTAGTGATACGTTCGTTAGACTGTGATTGCAGACCGTAGTCACCAAATGAGACATACTGTCCACGAGTCGCGCGTCCTGGGTTTTTACCCTTACGAACTTTTCGGTATTTAGTTTTCTTAGGCAATAGCATTATCGATCAACCCTTTCACCCTTGTAAATCCAGACCTTTACACCAACGATACCAGCACCAGGCAATGTAGCACGAGCACTGTGGAAGTCGATGTCGGCACGTAGGGTATGTAGTGGAACTGATCCTTCACTTACCTTTTCTTTACGAGCCATTTCTGCATTGTTTAAACGACCAGCTACTTGGATACGAATACCCTTAGCACCTGCAGCCATTGTATTTTGTGCAGTCATCTTGGTTGCACGACGGAAGTTAATACGTCGTTCCAATTGACGAGCAATATTTTCAGCAACAAGCTTCGCAGATAGTTCTGGACGCTTTACTTCTTCAATATTGATACGAACTGGTAGGCTAGCGATCTTTTCGATGTTAGCTTTTAGTTCAGTGACGCCAGCACCACCACGACCGATTACAACACCAGCTTTCGCTGTGTGAATCGTAATAGTGATAAGGTTTGCTGAGCGTTCGATCTCGACACGATCAATCGTAGGACGTGAAGCAAATTTTGCTTCGATCATGTCGCGGATCTTGATATCTTCTGCCAACCATTTAGCAAAATCACGTTTACCGGCAAACCATCGAGAGTCCCAGTTTTTGTGAAGCTGGAGGCGGAAGCTAATTGGGTTTACTTTTTGGCCCATATTATTTGCTCTCCTCTGCAGGTTTGTCAGCTACAGGTTTTGCAGCGACAGCTTTTTTAGGCTTTTCAGCACCAGTCACTTCAACAAGGATATGGCTAGACTTCTTTTGGAAAGGAAGTGCGCGGCCACGGCTTGCTGGTTTGAAGCGCTTGAGGCGAGCACCTGCAGTCACAGACAATGTCGTGATTTCAAGTGTTTTACCGTCAAGGTTGTGGTTGTTGATAGCGTTTGATTTAGCGCTTTCGATTGCCTTTTTTACTGGCAATGCAGCACGTTTTGGCACGTGATCAAGGATAACAAGTGCGTCAGCGACAGAACGACCGCGTACAAGTGCAGCAACGAGGCTTACTTTACGTGGTGTTAGGTCAAGACCCTTGGTGTAAGAACGAACAGTATATTGTGTCATTACTTCTTATCCTTTCCACCATGCTTACGGAACTTACGAGTTGGGCTAAACTCACCGAGTTTGTGACCAACCATGTTTTCCGAAATCAGCACAGGTACGTGGATGCGACCGTTGTGAACAGCGATCGTCTTGCCTACCATCTCTGGAGTAATCGTGCTAGCACGAGCCCAAGTTTTGATGATAGTACGGTCATCGGCTGTCAAAGCTGCCACTTTTTTAGCAAGCTTGAAGTCGATGAATGGTCCTTTTTTGAGTGAACGACTCATATTTACTTCCTCCTCTTAGCTTCGTGGCGAGATTTAACAATCATCTTGCTGACGTCTTTACGTCGGCGGGTGCGGTAACCAAGTGTCAATTGACCCCATGGAGTCATTGGTGGTTTACCAGGTCCGTGACGTCCACCGTCACCACCACCGTGTGGGTGATCTACGGCGTTCATTACGACACCACGTACGCTTGGGCGAATACCCTTGCGACGGTTACGACCAGCAGAACCGATCTTAACGTTTTGGTGCTGAATGTTACCAACAACACCGATGGCAGCTGTTGCTTCCAAACGGAAACGACGAACTTCGCCTGATGGCAAACGCACAAGTGCGTGATCGCCTTCTTTGGCCATCAACTGTGCTTTCGTACCTGCAGAACGTACCATTTGGGCACCCTTGCCGGCGTGAATTTCAATTGCGTAGATCTGTGAACCTACAGGGATCTTAGCCAATGTCATACGGTTTGATGCTTCGATTGGAGCATCTTCACCGCTGGTGATGACTTTACCCTTGGTCATTTGTGTATCAGCCAGAACGTAGTGGTACAGACCATTTTGGTCTTTGATACGAGCAATACGAGCTGAACGGTTTGGATCGTATTCGATTTCTTCTACCGTTGCAACGGTACCTGGTGCAAGCTTGTGGTTCATCAGACGGTGATGTCGTTTAACACCACCACCACGGTGACGAACAGTAATGCGACCAGTGTTGTTACGACCAGCGTTTTGCTTTTTACTCTTCAACAAGCTTTTTAGCGGCTTGCGAGTAGTAATTTCGCTGTAGTCTTCACTTGTCATACCACGACGAGCTGGAGTAGTTGGGTTGTAAGCTTTGATTGGCATTACTTCTTCTCCTCTGTTGTAGCAGGCTGGTCAAATACTTGGATGCTATCACCCTTAGCAAGTGTTACGTAAGCCTTCTTAGAGTCTTTACGATTAGTCTTGCCAGGTTGCATGCGCTTGCCACGGCTAAAGCGAATTGCTTTGCCACTTTGTACCAGCGTTTTGATGCGCTCTACTTTTACTTCAAATTGGCTTTCCACTGCAGCAACAATTTCTTGTTTATTTGCGGTTAGTGGAACATTAAATACGTATACATTGTTTTGAGATTGCGCGTAGGCTTTCTCGGTTGCACGTGGGATAACGCTAATAAGTGTCATATTACGCCTCCTCCTTTGCGAGCCAGTTCTTGATTGTTTCAACTGATTTAGTTGAAAGAACAATCTTGTCGGCGTTTAGGATGTGGTAGACGCTGAGGTAGGTACTACGAACCAAAAGGGCATTCTGGATATTATTCGTAGCACGTAGGATCTCTGGAGTCTTCTCGTCAACAACAAGTAGAACACGACGTTCAAGTTTGTTGTCAGCCAAGAATTTGATGACTTCACTAGTCTTACCGGTTGTTTTGATGTCTTTTACGACGATCTTGCCAGCTTGGCTTGCAAGAGTAAGTGCTTGGCGAAGAGCCACGCGCTTGCTAGTCGTAGAAAGTCGCTTGGTGTAGTTTTCATTGCCACGAGGACCGAAAACGATACCACCACCACGCCAGATTGGGTTACGGCTTGAACCGAAACGTGCACGGCCGGTGCCTTTTTGCTTCCAAGGCTTCTTACCACCACCGCGGACTTCGCCACGTTGTTTGGTAGTTGCACTTGCAAGACGTGAGTTAGCTAGGTAGCTATCGTAAGCGAGTTTTAGTAGTTCGTGGTTTGGAACCGCGACTGCAAAAACGCTTTCTGGTAGAGCAGTTGTAGCTGCTGTTTTAGTAGTCTCAGCCATTATGCCTTTCCTCCGATCACGATAAGACCCTTCTTAGGACCAGGGACTGCACCCTTTAGGCCGATAAGATTGTTCGCTACGTCAACGTATGCAACCTCAAGGTTCTTAACAGTAACGCGGTCGTGACCCATACGGCCAGCCATGCGCTTACCCTTAAAGACTTTTTGAGGATACATCGATCCGATTGAACCAGGCTTACGAACGTTACCGTTACCACCGTGAGTCTTCTTGCTAGTATTAAAGTTGTGTCGTTTTACAGTTCCTGCAAAACCTTTACCTTTACTTGTACCGGTTGCATCGACGATGTCACCCAAGTTAAAAGTTGTTACGTCGATCGTGTTCCCTACCGAGAGGCCTTCTGGTAGTTCTGCAACACGAAATTCCCGAATGTGTTTCGGGGTCACTTTTGCTGGACTGGTGTGTCCTGCAACGGCCTTGCTCAAGTTCTTACCCTCACCATACGCCACCTGGACTGCGTTGTAGCCGTCGGTTTCGACAGACTTGACTTGAGTCACAGTCACGGGGCCAGCTTGAATCAACGTCACAGGTACTGCGCGTCCATCCTCACTGATGATTTGGGTCATACCAATTTTGGTACCGAGAAGTGCTTTCATTGCCCTTTTGCTCCCACTTAAAATTCTTGGTGTGAGGTAGTTTCTACAGATTGCAGACTTGCCAATTCACCAAGAACAGATTGTTATTACGTAATAAGTTACCATCTAAATATAGCACAACAGAGGCGGGATGTCAACAGCACTACTTCAACTCATACGAAGCTAGCGAATATTGACATAAATACTATTATTAGCTATAATATGTATAATAATTCATCCGCGATTGCGAGTGGATAGCCCTTTACCTTAGGAGTGCCGTGCGCAATACCATTAGCCACTACATCGACTGTTCAATCAGTGAACAAAGAGACCTTGCGTCAGAAGACAACGAGACTGTGCTGTGCCTTGACTTTAGGTTCATGCCTCACTCAAAAGCATATTGTTTGTCACTAATGTGGCGGACTAAATATCAACCCACGGATAGCTGGGACTCGATCGTTGAACGCCTAGTCGTTGAGCTACCCAAAATCCCTGACGTACAGTGCACATTTGCGCGACAGGACACTAGACTTCACGGCCGCTACGCCATTTTGCTCGGCATAAAAGATTCTGATGCCGCTAAAACGATCGACGCACTCAGAAAATATTTTGAAGCGTTTGATTTTTCTGTCGGTATCATTGCCAGCTCACTCCATTAGCCCACACCCCGCCGCTGGCGGCTTTCTCACTCGAGATTGCCGCCAGCAGAGCGATACGGTGTGGGTTTTTCATGCATTGCTATTTTTACATAATTATGCTATAAATAGCTTATCGTATGTCGTGGAGTTCATGAGCATGCGCGCTCTTGACCGATTGAACAAGTCTAGGAGATACATTGGAACCATGGAACAGCGGCGTCACTATCGCTGAAACCGATTGCTGGATCTCATATCCAGACGCGGAAGCTGTTAGCGAGAACGGCGCGAGCATTATTGTTCTCGACTTCTCGAACTTGCCGATCAAAAAGATTGAGCAACTGAGTACTGTTGGCGGTCGAGTACCGGCATCGCCCGGAGACTGGCAGACCACAAAGTCCCGTTTGATCTTTGCGCTATACAAAGACGCTAAGATCGATCAGTGCCAAGGTGTTATCGATACTGGTGAACCATTCGTTATTCATCTTGAGGTAACACCTTCGCGCGTTAACGATGCGATGGTTTCCGTAGCAGAGTACCTTGACAAGTTTGGTCTTAACTGCGGCATACTTCCCGACTAATCCTCTTCACTACAAGTTAGATAGGATGACCATATTGAATTACTCAGTTGAGCTACTCTCGTCACAGAAGGTAGAGCCAACCCCTGGTGTCGTGACATTAGGAGGTAGTTATGTAGCCATGCTTGCAATTACTCCCGCTTTAGTTATGGGCGAAGGTATTTCAAGCGTCATCAGCCCGGTAACACATAGGGTCGACAGAGCTTTACTGCGCCATCTTTTTTCAACCGCCGATGTCACGTACCTCGATCTCAAACTTCAAGGGCGTGCAATTCAGGAGAGATCAATCGATGAGTTGCTAGAGGAGACACGCAAGCGGCTAGAAACCGTTATCAACGAACCCTTGAAGTTCCTTGAATACCTAGGAAACTCATTGGTCTAAAGCCCAACCCACACCCCGCCGCTGGCGGCTCTCTCACCCCGAGATAGCCGCCAGTAGAGCGATATGGTGTGGGTTTTTAATTTGCCATTGTTTTCGTGGAACATTTATGACATAATATGTCAAAATGGTTTTTCAGTATTAGAACTCTGGAAAGGTTTACCATGGCACGTTTTATGCAATTTGGGGATATGCACGTTCGCGACACGGAAACGTATCATGAGCTGCCGATCAACCAATGCACTCTTTACAGTTTGTCGAATGTCCCTGGCGTATATGTCGCAACCCTGGACGACATCTCTGCCGGTGCGGAAGTTACCTTTCGTGTAGGACCTGCCGGAATGCGCGCACTGCACGAGGGCGGCCTGGATCGTCGTCGTGGCATTGTTATCGACTTCGAATACGAAGAGTGTATCTATAGCCCTATCCCGCCGTACAGAAACCAGTACAACGCCGGACTCCTTATTCCGCACGTTGTCGCTGTTCAGACTGGGTTCGACCCAGTGACTTACGCGGATGGGCTTCCCCTATTCAAATAGCCCGTATTGTCGGGGTTTGGCTAATTCATGGCCAAACCCCGGCTGTACGGGCTTTTAAATTGCATACATGATATAAATATGGTAAAAATACTTAAACGCCCTACAACAGTAGTGCGAAACAATCCGAAAGGATCGTACCATGACAGCAATAACAGTTGAGCAAGAAGGAGTCCTGCGGCTCGTAAAGTTTGTGCCGCGATTCAGAGAGCATAATGGATGGCAACTGACCTACAAGATCAGTCCTGTCGGTAAGCTAAGGCTAAAACCTGGCAGAGTTCACTACGAAGGATTTATCAAAGAGTTTTCGGGCGTAGAACTTGTCATGACTCTGATAAGTAACGATCCTAGAAATCGAAGAGAGCGTCTCATCATGGATTTTCGTTCCAAGGATGATTGGCCTGCTCCTATTTACAGGAAGTGGTTTGAAGAAAACATTCAGCCTATTATCGAACATCACCCCGATGAATTCGGTGACAGAATTGACGGTCTCCTCATGCCAAATCCCAATCGTCGACCACGGCTTCATTAGAATCGGCAAGAAAGGCTCATCATGCCACCGGCTGACGACTTTTCGTTCACTATAGATTTCAGCAAGCTGACGACCAAAACAATCCAGCAATTATGCCAGATCGATTCGTCAGTCGAGCCAACGCCTGAACTGTGGGTGTCAATGACAGTTCAGGTCACGAATGAGCTGTATGCACATCTAAAGCCGGCTCACGTGAAGCGGATTTCTGTCGACATCGATCACCCGTACATGATTACGGTTCATTTGCCCTACGATCATGCTGTCAAAGCACAGAATCTGTTGATGAGATATTTGCGGACACGCAAACTCACCTTTTAGATTACTAGCCTCGCTTTTGCCTTAACCTGGTAAAAGCGAGGCTACTTTAATTACAAAACTATGCCGGCGGGCACAAAGTAGCAAATAATCGTGACAATGATCAAAATAGCGTACCAGATCTTACGATCTTCTTGGTATTTCTCGAACCTGTTAACCAGCAATAGACCAATCAAAAGGCCGACAGGTATACCTGTGAGCGGAATACCCATCCACGAGACCACTGTATGAAATTTCAGCCATAAGGTTCCTAGCAGCACAAATGCCACTAATTTTAGTAGATATGTACCGTCTGATTCAAAGACGCGTTCACGTCGAGTGATAGCCGTGGCTTTTGTTGTTGTTTTCTTCTTTGTTGTTTGTTTTTTCGTAACCATTACGTCGTAGTATACCAATC